>DAOUTP010000004.1 GCA_030626645.1 Candidatus Cloacimonadota bacterium | reverse complement strand
GGACACGGTACAGTTAATTTTAATAGCAAAGAAGCAGAGAATATTAGAACTTATTTGGATCGTGGCGGATTTCTTTATGTTGACGATGATTATGGTTTGAACAAAACTTTCCAACATGAAATTAAAAAAATATTTCCGGAAAAAGATCTGGTCGAGTTACCAGCAAGTCATGAGTTGTTTCATTGTTATTTCGATTTTCCAAATGGATTGCCTAAGATCCATAAACATGATGACAAAAGACCGCAGGCTTTCGGTATCTTTGATGATAGTGGAAGGTTAATGATCCTATATACTTATGAATCCAATATCTCTGATGGATGGAGTAATGTTCATGATGATCCTGAAAACATTAAAGAACAAGCTTTACAATTTGGTGCTAATATGTTTTACTATATCATGACGAATTAGCAAAAGGGGAAATAGGATATGAATGTATACATCGCATCTGATTTTCATTTGAAATTTACAGAAAACTCTGAGGATTTACAACGTAGAAGAAAAGTAATAGATTTTCTGGATAGAATAAAAGATGATGCTGATCTATTAATTTTAAATGGAGATATTTTCGATCTCTGGTTCGTTTGGAAAAAATTCATTATTAAGGGTTATTTCCCAGTACTTCTTAAACTCCATCAGTTAAGAGAAAAAGGTGTGAGAATTGTATTTGTTGCCGGTAACCATGACTTTTGGTTCAAAGATTTCCTCACAGGAACATTGGGAATTGAAGTATATAAAGACGATTTTTGCGAAACTATAGATGGAGTGAAAACTTTTGTTTCTCACGGTGATAAATACACTTCAAATGATTTGCGATACCAGATATTCCGCAGAATGATCCGTAACAAATTTATCATGTGGATATTTGGAAATCTGCATCCTGACATTGCATTGAATATTGGTAGAAACATGAGCAGATCAAGCCGAAAACAGCAGCCAACAGATGAAATATTGAACAAACGCGAACGCGGTTTGATCCAATTTGCTAAAGAAAAACTAAATGAAACAGACCTTGTTATCCTGGGACATTCGCATCTTCCAAAAATTGAAAATTACAAAAACGGTGTTTATGCTAATGCCGGTGACTGGATAAAAAACTATACATATTTAAAAATGGAAAATGGAAAAATAAAATTACATAAATATAAAAAGGAGATAGGTTAAAATGAGAAAAAAGCTGTTTGTAGTAATTGTAATAATACTAATTGGAGTGTGTACGATGAACAAGTTAGAAGCAAGTGAAAATGTAAATGTTAAGATGGTCACTAATAAGGGAACCATAGAATTAGAACTTTATGCAGATAAAGCTCCCATCACCGTTGAGAACTTTGTAAAATATGCAAATGATGGATTTTTTAACGGAACAGTATTTCATAGAGTAATTAATAATTTCATGATCCAGGGTGGCGGATTTACCATTGAAGGAGTTCATAAAACAGATACTTATGATCAAATTCAAAACGAAGCTGATAATATGCTTTCGAATGAAGTTGGAACTATTGCTATGGCAAGAACTAACAACCCTCATTCTGCAACTTCCCAGTTTTTCATCAATATTAAGGACAATAATTTTCTTGATCATAAAAATAAAAAACAAGATTGGGGTTACTGTGTTTTTGGAAAGGTAACTAAAGGAATGGATATTGTGAATACTATTAAAGTTGTTCCTACTCAGGTTAATCCTAAAACAAAAATGCCGGATTGGCCGGTAGAAGATATTATTATTGAATCGGTTGAAATACTTAAGTAGTTAAGTGATTTAGTATTTTAGCGGTTTAATGGTTGAGAAAGCCTTCAGGATTGAAGGCTTTCTTTCTTTTTTAACAATTATGTGGATTAGTTAAGAATATTATTGATAAAAAAAATGACCCAAAGTAACAATAATAATTGGAAATTGGATATTCCGTGTTGGAAATTCGATATTTAATCTTCCTTATCGCTGCGGGGATGTGCCTGTTCATACACTTTTTTCAGATCTTTTAAAGTAAGATGAGTATAAATTTCTGTTGTAGATAAATTACTGTGCCCCAGCATTTCCTGAACAGCCCTTAAGTCTGCACCACGAGCCAGTAGATGAGTCGCAAATGAATGACGTATCGAATGCGGAGAATATCCTTTGGTTCGGGCAACTAATACTAAATATCGAGATAAAATCTCCCTGATCTCATTTGAAGAAAGCTTCCTTCCGCTTTTAGATAAAAAGAAACTTTCATCGCTGAATCTTGATTTGAACTGCTCGCGTGTTTTTTCATAATTTCTAATAGCGATCTTCGCTTTACTGCTAATTGGTATGATCCGCTCCTTATTCCCTTTCCCGATTACCTTTATCAGTTTTTCATTCAGATCGATCTGCCCCATTTTGCAATCTGCTATCTCACTGATCCTCAAACCGCTGGAATAGATCAACTCCAAAATCGCACGGTTACGAATACCGAATTTGCTGGATAGATCGGGAATATTCAATAATTCTTCCATCTCTTTTTCTGAGAAGTATTTTGGCAGTTTTTTTTCAAATTTAGGGATGTGAAGATTTGAGGCAGGATTTTTTGAAATGTATTCATTCTTTTCGCAGAATTGGAAGAAGTTTTTCATAGTTGTTGCTTTACGCGCGAGAGTACGGTTATTCCTGTCATTCATGCTTAAATGACGTAGAAAATCACGCAGAAACAAACGCGTGATCTGATCCACTTTTACACTTCCATCTTCAAAGTACTTTGTAAGGAATTCTTGAAGCTGCAGAAGATCTTTTTTGTATGCTGTAATTGTATGTTCCGACAGACCTCTTGAGATCAATGTTCTTACAAATTCATCAATTGCTTTCTGCATATTCATCCTTCTTTAGCTTGACTCATCCCCTAACAATTAATCGGCTTTTCATAGAAAAACGATTTTCTCTTTAACCTTCTCTAAATATAGAAGGGGAATTTAAAAAAAATAAGTACGATATTTTCTCTTTCACATTTTCTCCGACATCCCTCTTTTCTAAGAGAGGGACTGAGGGCGAGTTGATCATTTACCATCAAACTCAACCTCTTCCCACCTATCCTGAATTTTTCCATTATGGTATTCCAAACGCAATTTTCCATATTTACCATTTTTTGTAAGTATACTGTAGAAATTAGTGGAACGGTTAGAAAGAAGCTCATTTCTTTTCTTCTGATAATCAAAGCTCACAACTGCATCAACCATAAGGTTCTTTACGATGTTATTATCAATATATTTAGAAACATTTGAAAGCATAATAACATAATCAGTTTTGTTTGCTAAGTATTCTGCCTGCTCTTTTGCAATTTTAAAGATATCAGTATTCATTTTCGCATGATCTGCAATATTATTCCTAACCATAAAATCCGGAGTATAGATAGCAAAAACACCAACTTTGAATGAGTCGCATTTTACTATTTTATTCTTTATAATAAGAATTGAGTCACTAACAATATTAGAAATAAGAAGATCACTCTTAAGCTCTTTCTCATAGAAAAAATAATCTACTGGGGAAATTATCTCAGGTCTTATCGTGTTAATAAAAAATGCTGTTAAACTATCTGATTGCGGTTCTGCCAGTAACCTGCCGGCAAAAACGTTCACCTGCCGGATCGAGTCATTCCGGATGTTCTTAATCAGAAAATTAACCATATTTATCTGATCATGCTCAAACCGTGGCTCTATAAAGAAATTGATATCAAGATAGTCCTCTGCCGTAAGAGAACTAAATATCAATACGATGAATATAAACAAGATAACCTTTTTCAAATTCTGCTCCAATTTTTTTATTACTTTTCTATTATCGTGTTCATCTTGTCAAAAAGATTTTTTTGACAATTATTAATGCCGTATGAATTTTGCCTAAAATATTAATCTGATCGAGGAAATATGAATAATAAACTTATAGTTGTAATAGGTGCTTACGGTAGCGGTAAAAGTGAATACTCAATAAACCTGGCTAGAGAATATTCTAATAAAGGGAAGAAAGTAACACTAGTAGATCTGGATGTAGTTAATCCCTATTTCCGCAGTAGAGATGTACGAGATAAGTTTGCAAAAGAAAATATTACTGTTATTGCGCCTGAAGGTGAATTCCAACATGCCGATCTGCCCATGATTTCACCCAGAATTATGGGAGCTGTTCAAAACTTTGATGAGACTGTTATCCTAGATGTTGGAGGAGATCCTGCCGGTTGCAGAACATTAGCAAGATATGTTGATAACATAAAAAAAAGGGGATACGAAATGCATCTGGTTATAAATACAAGACGCCCATTTACTTCCGATGCAGACGGGATAACGGAAATGCTGCAAATGCTGAAATCCGCTTCCAAACTTGAGATCACAGAATTCATCTGCAATACTAATTTGATGGAGCATACAACAGCAGAAATAATCAAAGAAGGCATTAAAATAATTGATGAAGTAGCAAAAAGAGAAAACATCATATTCAATACATTTACAGTTCTGGATAAATATATTGATATCATCCCGGTCAGCTTTGAAGGAAAAACCAGAATTACTTTAAATTACTATCTCTCTAAACCATGGGAAATGAAAAATAAAATTCATCGATCGGGCATATGAAAAAATTCTAACTTTTATATCAAATGTTTTAGGATTCTTAACAAATAAAATAATATTATTGCAGATTTAACTTTTTTCTTTGACACATACAATTTAATTATTCAAGTTTGTTTTAAATATAATTATTTATCTTATTAGTATAAATTAATTAGATTTATCTATAAATAAATGAAAAATATGTGCAGCTAATTTAAAATTGAAAAACAACATCGTGATCATTCACCTTTAAATTTCTGTGTCTTAGCATTTAAGATTCAGGTTATGGAATGTCAGGAGATATTAATGAAAAATGATAACAAAAACAACGAACAACTTTTAAAAGAGATAGGCGATTTAAAAACTAAAATCACAGAATTAGAAAAATCAGATGCAAAACACAAGCTGGCGGAGGATGCATTAGAAAGTTCGGAAGAAAAATTTAAAATCTTATTTGAGTCCGCACCAGATGCTTATTTTCTATCTGACCTTAAAGGAACTTTTATCGACGGGAATAAAGCTGCGGAAAATTTAATAGGATATAAGAAAGATGAATTAATCGGAAAAAATTATCTAAATCTTAAGATATTATCTGCGAAAGAAATTCTCAAAGCATCAAAGCTTTTAGTGAAAAATTTTCAAGGTAAAGGTACAGGTCCTGATGAATTTGTTTTAAATCGCAAAGATAAAAGTCATGTTTGGGCAGAAATTATTACTTTTCCTGTAAAGATCAAAGATAAAACAGTAATCCTTGGAATTGCGCGTGATATTACCGATCGCAAGAAAACAGATGAAGAAATAATCAAGGCAAAAGAAATTGCCGAACTGTATCTGGACATGGCTGGGAGTATGATCCTTTCTTTGAATTCACAAGGCGAGATTACCATGATCAATCAGAAAGGACTTGAAATCCTGGAATATTCAAGGGAAGAATTAATCGGGAAAAACTGGTTCGACAATTGCATTCCAAAAGAAAAAGTACAACAAGTAAAAAATGTATTCCACCAAATTTTTGTTGGGAAAATAGAAAATTTAGAGCACTACGATAATGAAGTAATCACAAAAGCAGGAAAGAAAAAATTAATATCCTGGTATAACTCTGTGATAAAAGATGAAAAAGATGAGATTGACGTCATTATTAGTTCAGGTCAAGATATTACAGAGAAAAAGCATGCAGAAGTCGCATTGAAGGAAAGTGAAGAAAAGCTGCGATTGATGATTGATAATTCTCATATTGGATTTAGTTCCACAGATCTGAATGGTAACTTCATTGATGTGAATCCCGCCATGTGTGACATGATTGGTTATTCCCAAAATGAAATGAAAAATAAACATTTCGATCAATTTTCTCATCCCAATGATAAAGCAAAGAATAATGATCTGTATCAGAAATTAGTAGCAGGGGAAATACCCTATTTCGATCTTCAAAAGAGATATGTCCATAAAAATGGAAAGATAATTCATGTTTTAATACGAGCACAAATTGTTCATGATGCTGAAGGTAACCCGCTTTTTGAATTCGCTATCACAGAGGACATTACCGACCGTGAAAAGGCGGTGAAAGCACTGCAAAAAAGTGAACAGCGATACAGAATTCTGTTTGAAAAGTCTCCGATTCCACTTTGGGAACAGGACTATACTGACATTATTCGACATTTTGAAGACTTAAAAAAATCTGGGATATCTGATTTTGAAGAGTATTTTACTAAAAACTCAGGAGAGTTATTCAAATGTGCAGATCTGATAAAGAACAAAGATGTCAATGATGCGGCAATTAGACTTTTTAAAGCTAGCTCGAAAGAGGAATTGATAAAGTCTATTAATAATGTTTTCACAGAGAATACAATTCCAGTGTTCAAAAAATCCCTATTAAGCATTGCAAAAGGGAAAAAGTCATTTGAATCTGAAGTTATTCTTCAAACATTGAAAAGTGAGGAATTAGTCTGTATTTTGAAGTGGTCATTATCTGGCACGATAGTTGTAACATCAACCCAAGATATTACAGAGAGTAAACATGCTAATGAAATTCTGCTCAAAATGGATAGGGCTATCAATAATTCTGGTGAAGTGATATTTATGACTGATATAGAAGGAACGATAACATATATCAATCTGGAATTCACTAAAATGTATGGATATACTGCAGAAGAAGTTGTTGGAAAGACTACACCCAGAATACTTAAGAGTGGGTTTTTAACAACGGACCAAATGGAACAATTATGGAGTGCATTACTAAATAAACAGAACCTTCCCGTAACCCAATATGTAAATAAATGTAAGAGTGGCAAACTTATTGATATTGAAGGTTCAGCGGATCCGATCCTCGATGATAATGGTGATATTATCGGATTTCTCGGAATTCAGCGGAACATCACCGACCGCAAAAAGGCTGAAGAAAAAATCAATTTACTTTCTAATATTGTGAAACAGTCTACGGAAGGAATGGCACAAGCTGACTTAAATGGTAATCTCGTGTTTATCAACAATGCCTGGTGTGAAATGCATGGATACAAAAGTTATAAAGAGCTGCTTGGAAAGAATCTGGCAATTTTTCATAATAAAGAACAAGCTGAGAATGATGTAATTCCATTCAATGACAAAGTGATGAAGAATGGTACCTATAGCGGAGAAGTTGGACATATCACTAAAGACGGAGAACCATTCCCAACTTTAATGACAACAACAGTTTTAAAAGACGATAAAGGTAAACCTTATGGTATAGCTGCAATAGCAAAAGACATAACCGAACGAAAGCTGGAAGAGCAAATTCAATCGGTGATATATCATATTTCAAGGGCTATAAATACTACAGATACCCTGGATGAGCTATATAAAATTATCCACCAACAACTTGGAAATATACTCAATGTTACAAATTTCTACATTGCAAACTATGAAGAAGAAACAGGTGAGATATTTGCATCTTACTTTATTTCTGATAATGTTGAAATTAAAATACCCCACAAATTTAGAAATAATGGTGTTACAAATTATATCATTAAAAATACAAAATCACTATTTTTAACAGAAGAACTTCGTAAGGAATTGATCGATCAAGGTGAAATTGCCAATTATAAATGGTCAAGTAAAGCACTGTTAGGTGTTCCTCTTAAAATTGGAGAAAAGATCATTGGTTGTATTGTAGTTCGCAGTTCGAAGGAAGAATCTTCATACACTAAAAAGGATCTTTCAATTTTAGAATTTATATCCAGTCAAGTTGCTATTTCAATAGCTCACAAACAAGCTGAAAGAGCTTTGATCGAAAGTGAACAACTTTCTTCAGCAGTCATAAAAGATTCACCATTAGGTATTTCCGTTCGGGACAAGTATGGTACACTCATTCTCAATAATGAGACCTGGAAGAAAATATGGGGATTTACTGATGAACAGGTAGAATCTTATAAGATTAAACGCACGAAATTGCAAATGAATAATAAAGACGGTTATCTGGGTAAGCATCAGGAAAATATCAGAAATGTATATGAAAATGGTGGTTCTTATTTCGTTTCTGAAATGAAATTAATACACGATAGAAACAACAAAGCAGAATGGATCATGCAGAGATTCTATGCTATTATGAATGAAGCTAAAAAAGTAGAAAAAGTAGTAATATTAACGGAAGATATCACTGAACGCAAACAAGCTGAAGAGATGTTGAAAAAGAAAATAAAAGAACTTGAAATTTTCAATGAAGCTACTGTTGATAGGGAAATAATGATCAACGAATCTAGAAAAGAAATTAACGAATTGCTCATAAAATTGGGAGAAGAGCCAAAATATGAAATTGTTGAATGAAAAAGAAGTTCGGGATTCGGGATTTGGGTTTCGGATTATGGGTTGCCCCTTGCTTTAGCTCGGGGATAAAGATCATCAAATAAATATCGGGATTTTAATCCCAAAATTCATAGGGATGTAGATATGATAAAATTAAAAACACTAATTTCAATTTTTATAATAATATTCAGCGTATATTCATTAACAGCAACCGAAAAATTACATTTAAAGATAGGGACTTATGAAAATTCTCCAAAGATATTTACCGATGCTAATGGTGAAATTAGTGGATTCTGGGCTGACATTACAAACTATATTGCACATAAGGAAGATTGGGAAATCGAATGGATCCAGGGAAATTGGGATCAATGCCTGCAGAGATTAGAAAATAATGAAATTGATATAATGGTTGATGTAGGTATAACTCCGGCAAGAGAAGAAAGATTTGCATTTTCAGATGAAACAGTACTCTTAAGTTGGTCAAGATTATACACACATGATGGAACTAATATACAATCTATTCTTGATCTTGAAGGTAAAAAGATAGGAGGATTAAAAAGTAGTTTTAATATCGAAGGTCCGGAAGGGTTAAAAGATCTAATAGAAAAATTCAATATAAACTGTGATATTATCGAAATGGATAATTACAAAGAAGTTTTTGAAGCTTTAAAGAATAAGGAGATTGATGCAGGTATTACTAATAAAGATTTTGGCGCTTTGCATGAAAATGAGTACCAAGTTAATAGAACCTCTATCATTTTCCAACCGGCACAATTGCTATTTGCATTCCCAAAAGATTCTCAGCACACATCATTCTTTATTGAAAAAATTGACCTCCATATTAAAAAGTTAGTACAAAATAAAAATTCTATCTATTACTCTTCGATGGAAAAATATCTGGGTGGATATAAAAAGGAAACTCATTTCCCATTTTGGATATTATTGATCATTATTTCAACTCTTTTACTCTCAGTAGTTTTCATTTTCATTTTTAACCGAATTTTGAATCACCAGATTGTAAAACAAACTGCTCAATTGAGAAACAGCGAAGAAAAATACAGAACTCTTACAGAAAACTTGAACGTTGGTATTTATAGAAATTCTCCCGGTAAAGATGGAAAATTTATCGAAGTTAATCCGGCTTTTCTTAAGATATTCGATTATGAAGACAAAAATGCGGTTTTACAATTGAATGTTTCTGATTTTTATTTCAATAAAGATGATCGCAATAAATTTAACGAGGAACTGCAAGAATCCGATTTCGTTTCGAATAAAGAACTCTTACTAAAGAAAAAGGATGGGTCACCGATATATTGTTCTATTTCAGCAGTAGCAGTGAAAGAAAATAATAATATCATACATTATGACGGCATTATAGAAGACATCACGGAACGCAAACAAGCTGACGAAGAAATTATAGAAAAATCTAAAGAACTGGATAAGCAATTTAAAATTAGTGAAAAGCAAAGAATTGCTACTACTGTTGTTTTGCAGGATCTTAATAAAAAAACACGGGAACTTAAGGACGAGATCATTGAGCATAAAAAAACAGAGATAGTTTTGAAAGAGAGAATGAATGAACTAGAAATTTTCAATGATGTTACGGTAGATAGAGAAATAGCAATTAACGACTTACGAAAAGAGATCAATGACTTACTTAAAAAATTGGGTGAAGAGCCAATATATGAAATTGTGGAGTGAAAAACAAGGTGTGGATTGCGGGTTGAGAAGAGGTGGTTATGAAGAATTACAAAGATCTTGAGATTTTTTATTTGTCATACGAGCTCGCATTGAAAATACATGAGCTTACTATCACGCTTCCTCGGTTAAATTTGGATGTGAGCTCAAGTTTGTACAAAAGTAATAAGTTCGAGGTGTAAAATGAAAAAAGACAATATGACAAATGAACAGCTCTTAGATGAGATTAGCAAATTAAAGAATAAAGTTGCCAAACTAGAGAAATCTGATAGTGAAGAAAGATACAAAGGAATAGTCCAAAGTACGGCAAGCTGTATAGTTGTATATAAAGCGGTTAATAACGGAAAAGATTTTATCATCGAAGATTTCAATCCGATGGCAGAGAAAGTAGAAAAAATATCAAAAGAAAAAGTGATCGGGAAAAAAGTAACCGAAGTATTTCCCGGAGTAGTGGAATTTGGGCTTTTTAAGGTTTTTCAAAATGTCTGGAAAACCGGAAAGCCGAAGCACTTTCCCGTTTTGCTTTACCAGGATAAAAGGATTCAGGGATACAGGGAAAATTACATTTACAAACTATCATCAGGAGAAATTGTTGCTGTTTACCAGGACTTAACCGATCGCAAACAGGCAGATGAAGCGCTAAAAGAAAGTGAGTCACGATTCAAGAGCATATTTTCCGAAGCACCGATAGGGATAGAATACTATAATTCAGAGGGCAGCCTCATTAATGTAAATCAGAAATGTTTGAAAATATTTGGTGTTGATGATATAAAAGAGATAAAAGGATTCAAACTGTTTGAAGATCCAAATCTGTCAGAGGAGTCCATAAAACAGGTTAAGGAAGGCAAGCCATATCAATACGAAACAGAATTTGATTTTGATCTTGTGAAGAAGCATAAATTGTATAAAACATCAAAATCCGGAAAATGTTTTATGAATATATTGATAACTCCGTATGAGATTTTAGATATAGGTGAAAAGGGGTATTTAGTTCATATTGAAGACATTAACGATCGCAAGCAGGCTGAGGAGACGATTAGGGAAAGCGAAGCATCACTTCGAGTTGCTCAGCAATTGGCAAACATAGGCGATTGGCAATGGAATGTAGCAACTAATGTTGTACAATGGTCAGAAGAGCTTTGCCGCATCAACGGATACGATCCGAATCTTCCTGTACCAAGCTTTGCTGAGATGTCATCATTCTACACTCCGGAAAGCTGGAAGCGGTTGAATGAGGTAGTTACGAAGGCTTTTAACACCGGAGAAGCTTACGAACTAGAACTGGATCTTATACGAACGGATGGCATCTTAAGACAAACTCTCGCACGGGGTACAGTCGATTATGATGCCAACGGCAAGATTGTGAGGCTGCACGGTACTGTTCAGGACATTACCAAGCGCAAGCAGACAGAGGCTGCGTTACTTTCGAGTGAAAATCTGCTTAACGCCACCCAGCAGCTAACAAAAGTTGGCGGATGGGAATGGAATGTGGAAAACCAAACCATGTTCTGGACGGATGAAACCTATCGAATTCATGAAATTGATCCGACTGAAATAGAGTTGGGTTCTGGAAAACATATCGAGAGCGGCATTAAATGTTACGATGAAAAAGATCGCCAGATAATTATGGAGGCTTTTCAGAAGTGCGTTGATGAAGGAATATCTTACGATTTAGAATTTCCATTTACAACAGTAAAAGGAAACAGGATATGGATACGCACTACTGCTCAAGCGGAAAAAGAAAACGACAAAGTGGTAGTCGTAATCGGTAATATTATGAACATCACCGAACGTAAGCAGGCAGAGGAAGCTTTAAAAGAAAGCGAAGAGAAATACCGGTCTCTGGTAGAAACCATAGATGAAGGAATAGGTAATGTAGATAAAAACGAAACTTTTACTTTTCTAAATCAGGCTGCTGCAGATATTTTTGGTTATCCCCAAAAAGAAATGATCGGTAAAAATCTGAAGGAATTAACATCACCTGAAATGTTCCAGAAAGTACTTGAACAATCCTCATTTAGAAAAAAAGGGAAATCAAGTTTTTATGAGCTTTCTATAATTAGAAAAAACGGCGAACAAAGAATTATCACAATAACAGCAACTCCAATCATTTCTAAAAATGGAGAACATCAAGGTTCTTTTGGAATATTTCACGACATCACCGAGCGCAAACAAGCAGAAGAACAACTGAAAGAAAGCGAAGAGAAATACAGACTTCTTGCTACTAATACTTTAGATACAATATGGACAACAGATATTGAATTCAATATGAATTTCGTTAATAGTGCAATTATCAACTTCCTTGGCTATACTCCCGAAGAATTCATTGGTCTGAAACCATCTGTTTTTACTACAAACGAATCAATGAAGACTATAAAAAATGCAGCCGAACAATTAGTTATTGAATTTAAAAGAGGAAAGCTTAATCAATCCAGGTTCGAGGTAAAACAAATTAAGAAAGACGGTTCTATTATAGATGTTGAAATTAGAGCCAACCTGTTGTTAGATAGTGATAAAAAATTTATTGGATTCCAGGGAAGATCAGTAGACATCACCGAGCGCAAGCAAGCGGGCAAAGAAATTAAAGAAAAATCTATAGAACTGAAAAAGCAGTTTGACATTAGTGAAAAACAAAGAATTGCTACTTCTGTTATTATGAAGGATCTTAGTAAAACAACCAAGGTGCTAAAAGCAGAGATAGTCGAGCATAACAAAGCAGAGGTAGAGCTTAAAAAGAAAATAAGTGAACTTGAAATTTTTAATGCTGCAACTGTGGATAGAGAGTTAAAGATCAACGATTTACGAAAAGAAATTAATGAATTGCTTAAGAAATTGGGCAGAAAAGAGAAATACAAAATTGTTACCTAGAGATTTTTTAGAAAATGATGGGTTAAAACCCGAATTGATGTTGGATGGAATTTGTCCACGGTTTAAAAACCGTGGCAATTCAAAAAACCGTGGCAATTCAAAAAACCATGGCAATTCAAAAAACAATGGCAATTCAATGAGTTGCCCCGTGCTTTAGCTCGGGGAATCTGGAAGAAAAGAAATGGAAATATTTATTTTAAATAGCCCCATGATTTATCTCGGGAAATTGGGAAGATGAAGCAATGAAAAGAATTATTTTAAATAGCCCCGTGATTCATCGCGGGGATTTGAGATCATCAAAAGAATATCGGGGTTTCAACCCCTGCAAAAGAAGATGATAAATATGAAGAATAATAAAATGATTATAATTAATATAAATAGCCCTGTGCTCTTGCCCCGATGCATATCTTGGGGTTATCGTGGGGAATATGGGAAGATGAAGCAATGAAAAGAATTATTTTAAATAGCCCCGTGATTTATCACGGGGATAAAGATATGGAAAAAATCTGGGGTTTTAACCCCACACAGGAAGAGAGATAATGCCGTTTATCAAAATCTGGATTCATATCATCTGGGCAACTAAAAATAGACAACCCTATTTAACAAAAGAGATACGATCAAAAGTATTTTCACATATTCGTGATAATGCTAAAGAAAAGGGAATCCATCTTGATTTTATAAATGGTTACAAAGATCACTTACATATACTTCTCTCAATGAATCAAGAGCAATCAATTGCTAAGATTGTACATTTATTAAAAGGAGAATCATCTCATTGGATAAATGAAAATAAATTAACGAAATATAAATTTAACTGGCAAGAAGAATATCTTGCTGCATCAATAAGCCATTCAGCAGTAAATAGAGTTAGAGAATATATCAAAAATCAGGATGAGCATCATCGAATAAAATCATTTACAGAAGAATATAAATTATTTATGGATAAATATGGATTTGAGATCATAGGAAAATGAATAGCCCCGTGATTTATCTCGAGGATGAAAGGAATAAAATGAATTTGGGTTTCAACCCCTACAAAAGAAAATGATAAATATGAAGAATGATAAAATGGAAAGAATTATTTTGAATAGCCCCGTAATTCATCTCGGGGATAAAGATATGAAAAAAAATCCGGGGTTTCAATCCCTGCATTATTTATGAAAAGAAAATATATAAATAGAAGGAGTAATTAATGAATTTTGCGCATAATCTATCGCTTAAAATTTTTCTAAGCGGTTTGTTAATCCTGACAATAGCTGAGATAATAATCTATAAATACAATTACAATCAAACTTTAAGGAATGAACTTCACCATACGGAATTTATTGTTGATGAATACTCTAAAAGAATTAATCAGCTTATTCTGGAAAAGGTTAAAACAATCAAAACAATTACTGTTAGCCCTGTATTGATAACAGCATTGAATGAAAGTAATACACACTATAGTTTCTTATCGGAACAGCTTAGATCTGAAGAGATCCAATCACAAGACGAGAAGTGGAAAGCTATTGATAATCAGAATGATCCATTTATTCTTAAGTATACAAACAACCCTGTTTCACACCGCTTAATAAAGCAGCAAAATATGTTGAAAGACGAATACGGTGAAATTTTTCTGACAAATAAATATGGTGCTCTTGTTGCCTCTACCGCTAAACTCACAACCTTAGCTCATGATCATAAATACTGGTGGAAAGGAGCATTTAACGATGGCAATGGTGCTGTATTTTTTGATGATAGGGGTTATGATGACAGTGTAGGCGGATATGTGCTGGGAGTTGTTGTTCCCATAAAAGAGGGAGATGAGATCATTGGCATATTAAAAGCAAATCTGAATATTTTAGGTTCGATAAGTGAAATGATATTAACCTCTCAAAATGAGCATTTGGGAAAATTGAAATTGATCCGTAGTAGTGGTCTTATTATTTTTGAAGAAGGTGTAGAACCACTGAGCAAAAGAATCCCTTCAGAAATTCTTGAGAAATTCCGATCTTTTGATAAGCATTCTTTTATTTGCGATGAGCAAAACGATAAACGGATTATCGGCATATCGGAGATTGGGATATCATCCGGTATGGAGAGATATAGTTTTGGAGGAAGCTTTGAATCTATAGACCATAAAAAGGGGAATACCGGCGAATCGTGGAAATTAATGTGTTATCGTCCTATCTCGATTTTAGTAAAACCCATTCATGCCACTTTAACCAGATTATTATTCATTGGATTATTTCTTTCAATCTTTTTAGCTATTATATCATTAATATTTGGGAAGCGAGTGGCAAAACCAATAAACAAACTAATTGAGCTAACAAATCACATAGCAACTGGGAATTTTGATTCCAAAATTACAATTAGACGAAAAGATGAAATTGGACTTCTTGCTGCATCATTCAACAAGATGGCAATGAGTCTTAAAGATTCTACAACATCAATAGACAAACTTAATGCAGAGATTACCGAACGTAAAAAAACAGAAAAAGCACTTCATGATAGTGAAAATAAAATGAGTAGTATATTCAGGGTCGCACCTACCGGAATTGGCGTAGTTAAAAACAGAATGCTGCTCGAAATAAATCCTCAAGTTTGCAAGATGACAGGATATTCTAAAGAAGAACTTATTAATCAAAACGCAAGGATATTATATCCAACTCAAGAAGATTTCGAATATGTTGGAAAAGAAAAATATCGGCAAATAGATAAAAGTGGAACAGGGATGGTAGAAACTCGATGGCAGAAAAAAGATGGATCAATAATCAACATCATACTTGCTTCCACACCAATTGACTCTAAAGATCTATCAAAAGGAGTTACATTCACTGCACTAGACATCACCGAACGCATACAGACGGAGTACAGGATTAAAACTTTTCTCGATACTGCTGCCGGTGGTATGCGTTTGATTGATATTGATTTTAATATTCTAAAAGTTAATAATACCTTTTTAGAACTGGTTGAGCTTTCTGAAGATGAAGTTATAGGAAAAAAATGTTATGAAATTTTTTGGGGAAAATTGTGCGAAACTGAAGGTTGTCCACTAATAAAATTTCAGAAAACTAAAGATGATAAACTGGTAACAGAAATTATAAAGAAAAGAAAAGACGGTAAAGAAATTATGACTACTCTTTCAGCTTCTTCTTATAAAGACAATCAGGGAACCTTCAGTGGTGTTGTCGAAGATTTTAGAGACATCACCAAGCACAAGTTGATAGAAAAAGAAATTATAGATAAAACTAAAGAATTGGAAAAGCAGTTTGAGGTAAGTGAAAAACAAAGAATTGCAACTACCATTGTTTTAAATGATCTAAATACAACAACTGCAGAGCTGAAAGCAGAAATTATTGAACATAAGCTGGCAGAAGAACAGATAAAGAGAAATTTAAATGAAAAAAATACTCTTCTCCAAGAATTGTATCACCGCACCAAAAACAATATGCAGATCATCTCATCAATGTTGAAAATGCAATCCAGGAGCATTGAGAACAGGTCATTAGCCGGTGGCTCTAATATCGATTTCCTGCATGATTCATTTAATGATGTGATCAACAAGATCAAAGCGATGAGCCTGGTTCATCAAAAACTATATCAAGCTGAGGATCTATCACATATTAATTTGAAAGAGTATGTTAAAGACCTGGTAAATTTACTGATGATAAGTTATGGGATCCGTTCAGAATCGCTATCCCTGAAGTTAGATCTGAAAGATGTATTTGTATTAATAGATTCGGCTATACCATTGGGTTTGGTCTTAAATGAGCTGATCTCCAATGTGTTCAAGCATGCCTTCCCCAAGGATGAAAATGATGAGATATCCATTCGATTATTTCAGGATAAAGATGGTACAATCAACATTCAGCTAAGTGATAATGGTACAGGGATCCCGGCAGATATCGAACTGGAAAATGTTAATACAATGGGACTTCAAACAGTGTTTAATCTTATCAAGTATCAATTGAAAGGTGAAATAACTTATAAATCTGATAAGGGTTTGAAATGGGATATCAAACTAAAAGATAACCTGCATCATGAAAGAGTGTAATATGGAAAAGAAAATTAAAATTTTAATTGCAGAAGATGAAGCAATAATAACACAATGTTTGAAGATGGAACTTGAATTCGAGGGTTATGAAGTGTGTAAATTTGTTGCTGAAGGCGAAGAGGCAATAGAAACTGCAAAAGAAGAGGAACCGGATATTATATTGATGGATATTCATCTTTCCGGCAAAATGGATGGTATAGAAGCAGCCAGACAGATCATTGAGAACAAGTATATTCCAATTATTTTTATGACCGGTTTCAATGATACGGATATACATAAACGAGCTCATGAGATAAACCCGGCGGGTTATCTTGAAAAACCGGTTGAAGTATATGAAGTAATCCTAATAATTGAATCTTTATTTAAATAGATTTGCCCCGTGCTTTAGCTCGGGGATGAAAATATGCAAAAAAAGATCAGGGGTTTCAGTCCTTATGAACTACGATAAAATCCAGTCTAAAAGGAATAGAAATGGATAAGATTAAAAAACTAAAAGAAAAATTAAAAACAGTAACCGGTAAAGTAAAATTAGAAACACTAAATGATCTGGCTTTCGCACTCTATCATACTAAACCTGAGAAAACAGAACAATATGCAACCCAGGCACTTTCTCTGGCAGAAGAATTGAATTCACAGATGGGAATTGCCAGAAGCTATAATATTATTGGTATTTCTCATCATTGGAGAGGTGATTACAGTAAGGCATTAAGGTTTTATCTTAAAGCATTGGAGATCTACGAAAATATGGGAAATGATCATAAGATCGCTGCTTCTAAAAATAATATTGGTGCCATCTATGAGAAACAGGGAAATTACGATCAAGCCCTAAAATTTCATCTTGAAGCTCAGAAAATTTGGGAAGAAATGAATGATAAGGATAATCTTTCTGCATCCTATAATAATATTGGTATAATTTATGAAAAACAGGATAGTTGCGATCTTGCTTTGGAATATCATCTTAAATCGTTGCACATAAAAGAAGAAACCGATGATAAACTTGGATCTTCGATCTCATATAACAATATCGGAATTATTTATGGAAAACAGGGAAATCTAGACCTTGCCCTGGAATATCATCTGAAAGCACTAAAGATCAAAAAAGAAATTGGTGATAATCAAACTGTCGCAGTTTCTTATATCAATATTGGGAATATTTATAGTGAACAAAATGATAATGATAAGGCTATGGGATTTTATTTGAAAGCTTTAAAATCCTTTGAGGATATTTCAGATAAATATGGAATAACAACATCCAATACAAGTATCGGAATTATTAATACTAGACTTCAGGATTATGATTTGGCTCATGAATATCTCAAAAAGTCATTACTATCAGCAAGTGAAATTGGAGCAAAAGAATTAGAGACAAGTGCCCTCGATGCCCTTTCAAAATTACATGAAATACAATCAGATTTTGACCAAGCTCTCAAATATCATAAAAAAACTACTGAACTGACAAAAGAAATATTTAATGAACAAAAAAGCAAACAGATCGTTGAGATGCAAGCCAAGTATGAAACAGAAGAGAAAGAAAAGGTAACTGAAATTTTCAGATTGAAAAATGTCGAACTTGCTCAGGCAAATGATCAACTGAAAATAGAGATAGCAGAACGTAATAATGCAGAAACAAAACTTCAAAAAAGCAATAATCAGTTAAAGGTAGTAAACTCTATTTTACGTCATGATGTTATCAACGATCTTGTGGTTATTAAGAGTGCTATGAACATATTCAAGAAGACATCTAACGCAGAAATGCTTGATGAGATAGAAAATAGAGTTATGAAAAGTCTGGATACAATTCAAAGACACCAAAAGCAACAATCTTATATAGAAAAACATTCAGATCTAAACGAATATAAAATTGAAAATGTCATAAACAAAACTATAGAACATTATCCCGATTTAAAGTTCAATATTTCAGGTTCTTGTATTGTTTATGCTGACGATACAATTTTTTCTGTATTTGATAATCTCATTGGTAACTCTATTAAACATGGAAACACACAAAAAATAAATATTAAAATCAATACTAAAGATGAATATTGTGAGATAATATTTGCAGATTTTGGTATTGGTATTCCTGATAAAGTTAAAGAAAAAATATTTGATGAAGGTTTTGCTTATGGTAAAACAGGCAATACCGGCATTGGTTTATACATTGCAAAACAGACTATCGAAGAATATGGTGGAACTGTATTAGTTGAAGACAATAAGCCAAAAGGCGCATCATTTGTTATCAGATTGAGAAAGGTAATTAAAAGATTTGAATAGCCCCGTGCTTTATTACAAAGGATGAAGATATACAAAAAAATAATGGCTTGATCTTTTTTAAGAGATAATGGGTTAAAACCCGATTTTGTATAGGATGGAATTTGTCCACGGCTTGAAAGCCGTGGCAATTCAAAAAGCCTAGGCAATTCAGTGAGTTGCCCCGTGCTTTAGCCCCGATGCATATCTTGGGGTTAGCTCGGGGATTCAATGAATAACCCCTTGCTCTTGCCTCGATGCATATTTTTGGGTCAGCACGGGGTGAAAGTTAAAATCTAAATGATCTCTCCAGCATGATCTCGTGCGGATTTTCTTCTGTAAAAGGTAATATCTTATATTTATATAAAATCCTGAATTTGAATGGTAGTTGATATCTTAATGAGAATTCATGGAATACACCCATTTCAGTGTCTAATGCAACATCCTGTGATCTTTCCACTCGTGTTTCATAATCTAGGAATATATCACGGCTCAAATATCTCCCCATACTTACAGACAAATTATTCAAGAACAATTCAGATGAGAATTTAGCAAGTTCATTAGTTTCATCATAAACTTCATATTGCGATTTATCTTCGGATGAATAACTTGCAAAAAGATTCTGAACAAGGTCTGTTTGAAGGTGGAAATAATCTAGCTTCATCGTTTTCCTGACCCAGTTCTCTACAGGTGAAAGCAGGGGATCCATTACTGCGCTCTCTAATCCCATTCCGGCAATTTGAATAACTTCATCCTGCAACAGTGTTTTTTTCTGATCCGGTGATATATCTTCCATCGATCTATTGTATCTTAGTTTTGATAAAATATCCGTAATCCTGTCATTTGCATTATCACTGTTGAGTGAGAATTTTAACGTTCCGACTTCATCGTTACCGGAAACCTCATTATAAATATTCAATGTAATCATTGAGCCGTCTGCAGTTTTTTTGTAAAATGTTCCGGAAATATTCGCACCATCAGTGAACCGACTAAGTTGAACTTGAAGATAATCCAACTTCATCTTTGTACCAAAAATATCTACAGAGCCTTCTTCTGCAATAAAAAGAGCATCAGGAACTGCAAATTTTTCATTTTCATAAACTATATTTAGATATCCACCAGGATTTACTTTAATATCTACCGGATATGTTACATATTTAACATTCTCACCGATTATGATCATCAGATCAAAACTTAGTGGAAGTGTTGTACCTCCACTTTCCTTTTTTACACGAACTGTATTAAAGAGCTTTAGTAGATTTTCTGTGTTCGGTGGGTAGATCGCGCCGCCATTTGATACATTAAGATCTCCGATCAACTTGATATCTTCGAAAGGACCGGTTGCCTCAAAATATTCGCTGTTTCTTCCGGAAATTACAACTTTTGCCACATTATTTACAGGTATGTATCCCGGCATATTAAATAATATTCCGCCCTCATTAGTCTTGATCAATATTTTTCCCAGGTTAAGTGTACCCAAAATAAAATCTTCATTGTTGTTATTTATTAAGTTGGAAATATAGCATCTGCCTTCACCCATTCGGAATTTGAAATCAGCAATTGTAAAAATATTGTCGGTGATCCCAAACTTGAACGTCAATTTATCAAGATCTTCCGGCTGGTTCTTTATTTTCAAATGTCCTTTGGTAAGAGAGAAATTCCCATTCTTTATAAATATTCTACTCTCTTTAGTTCCAACCTCAAATTCAAATTCTGCCTTTGAACCAGCATCGCTAATAACATTTGTCTGATCAGACAACATTTGAAGCAGATCACCATTAAATTTGATCGAAATATTGTTTGTATCTGAAAACGCTTTACTATTCAACGCATTGTAACCGATCGCACCATTTGATCTTAAATTAAATTCATCTTTCCTAAAGCATCTGATATCATTAACATAAAGCAAACTGTCCTTCTGCAGAATATCGAATTTTAAAAGGTCAGCTTTGAATCTATTCAGTTTAAGATCCGTAACTTCAAGATCAAGTTGAAGCTCATTATTATTTAATGATCTGGAAAATTCGATACCACCTTTTACAACTCCACTCAGATTTTCTTGTGGAAGAATATCAGCTAATTGAAGAGAATCAATAATTCCGTTCGCTGTAATGATAATTTCCGGTTTAATGATCAAGGCACCGTGTAAGTCAATAACCTTGTTCTCATTTGTCTTTATAGAGCCATCCTGAATACTTATCATGGAGCTGTTTCCGGAAAGGTTTAAGCTGGCATCAAGTTCGTTCATTTCGCCCATCTTGAAATCATTAAGAGTGATAAGCCCACTCACATTTCCTTTCCCCAAATTATCTACTTCAGCATTAATGCTTAAATTTCCATGTAATTTTTGTGAAATGTAATAATCAACAAAATATCTGGATAGTTCTGCAATTTTAAGATCTTCCCCATGCACCAATAATCCGTATTTGAATTTAGGTTTCCGTTTTATCCAGCCATCTATTTCAATCATTTTATTTAATTGAAAATGTTTGATCCGAAGACTGTCTAGCGAACCTTCAGCCAGTAAGTCTATTGTAAAAGGTTCGTAATTATATCTGGCATTATAAGTTCGTAGATTAATTAGTGAATGATTATTGGAGAGATCCAGCACAATGTCAGTTTTGAATCTTCCACCAAGTTTTCCGTAATCCCTGTCGTACACCATAATATTAGAATTTGTTACAATACTGAATTTATTCGCTTCTATTTCAACATCTCCGGTAAGAATTGGAAGAGATGCTCCATCAAAAGCAGTATTCATG
This sequence comes from Candidatus Cloacimonadota bacterium, assembly GCA_030626645.1. Lineage (GTDB taxonomy): Bacteria > Cloacimonadota > Cloacimonadia > Cloacimonadales > TCS61 > Tenebribacter. The sequence goes on along the minus strand of DAOUTP010000004.1, from coordinate 1,121 downwards.
TCCAAACCGCGAAGCTTTAATCTTGCTTTTAATTCTTGAGATCTAATATTACCAATACATGAAAGTCCAATATCGTTAGAAGGATGTGTTAGATCTGCTGTTAGATCAGTACCCATAAGGTTTGCTTTAATATTCAGGTCTTCAAATTTAATTGAGCCAGTTTTGATATTTAGTTTTGCAAGATTAACAAATATATCAAGTTCATTCTGGTACTTAATTGTGGATGAAAGATCACCAGTAATTTGTAAGTTACCACTTTGCCAATACATATTATTGGAACGAAGATCAAGATGCAGACCTTCACCAATTTTATAATATCCATCACCTTTTAACTTATTATCTTCCCAGATAGAATTATTTAATAACAATTCTATATTATCGTCTTTCATTGTTGCAGAAACGTTAATATTTGTTAATTCTTGCTTTGCAGTTATAAGTTTATCGGATGTTAATTCTGCATTTATTATGGGACTATTGATCTTACCAGAAACATTGATCTTTGCCGTTATATTTCCGGTAACTTGATTCACATATTTTTGCAGAGGAATATTGGATGTTGTTAATTCTGATTTAATTTTTCTTTTATCTGAGAATACGTCATAGATAATTGCATTCCCATCGATCTTGTTTTCGTCTAGATATGTGTTATGGAGTGTTATAAATGTTCGATCACTGTCTCCAGATATTAAAATGGAATCGATCGAAGCGTTCTTCTCTGCAAATCCAGCATTAACGTTTTTAATATTAGCAGAATATTTAAGGTTATCATCCGAGTAACTTACATCAGCATCAAGTAGAAACCCCAAAGAATTCAATTGAGCGATCTCTAATTTTGATAGTTTCAGATCATTCAATTTCAGTTCAGCTTTCTCTATCGAGCCTTTATTTAATAGGCAAGAGCTCAGCAGATCAGATCCATCACCAGAACTAGCTGAAAGTGTAATGTCAGAGCTTTTAGTATTCTTAATAGAAAGATCTATTTTTTGCCAATTGTTAGCAATTTTCACACTTTCATTCTCAAATTCAATATTTAAAGTTCCGTTGTAAATATTTAACATTTTAAAGAATTTAGTAATATCCGGAATAATAAATTCACTTTTTTCTTTTTTATTTCCATCAGG
>DAOUTP010000340.1 GCA_030626645.1 Candidatus Cloacimonadota bacterium | reverse complement strand
TTCTGATCGATCTGAGCTGTAGAAATCTTCTCTATCAAACTGGATCGAAACATCAAAGGATCTGCAGAACCGGATTTAACCAGTAGAATTTTCTGTATCTCTTCATTGAGTTTTGTTTTTGCACTTTCGATAGATTTTTTTAATGCAACAAGTTCAGGATGTTCAGGTAAATATTCAGATTTTGTGAGGAAATTCACATATTGAGTTTGAAGTGTTACAGTTTCCTGTTTTAATTTCTCAATAAGGGGAGAGGAGAGCACGGAATTAACATCTGCAAGAAAATCGTCTTGAGCAGACAGTTCTTCTTTAAGAAAATTAAGATGGTTGTTTGCAACATCCAATTCTGTTTGAGCTTCAGAAAGCAATGCCGTTATGTCAGATGATTGCTCAATAAGCTTTTGTGTCTCTTCAGATAACATGGAAATTCCATGTTCAATTTTATAGGTTCGTAATTCTTCTTCTGTAGAACGCAATCTGCGGTCATACTCATCAAGCTGATTAGCCAGAAATTCTCTGGCATTTCTGAACTCAATTCTAGCATAATCGGTATCCTCTTGCATTAGTGCATGTGCAGCAGCATTTGCAGCTTCTTTGGCTTCCAAAGGGTTTGTAGATTCAAAATTAATAATAAGAATATCAGTTTCCCGCTCAGTATCTATCTCTAAATTATTTTTCAAATATGATTCAGGGATTCCTTCTATTTGTGAAATCGGAAAGTTCTTATATTCTTCATGTCTGGATAGTATCTGATTTGCAATCTTCATTACAGGAAAACTTTGAATTATTTGGATATTATTATTTATAGAAGAAGCTTTATTGCTCATTGAAGCAAAAAGAAGATTGCTTCCCATTTTGTCTTCCAGAAGTACTTTAGAAGTTGCTTTGTATATTCTGGGTGCTTTTGCTGTGTATATAAATGAAACAACAAAAATTGCTAAAAAAATGGATGCTACGATCCATTTGAATCTAATAATTATATTTAAATAATCGGTTAGTTTGATTTCCTGTTCTTCAAAATCTTCGTTGAATTTAACTTGATTGAACTGATCTTTCATATTACCTCATTTGCTTATTTACTTACATTCGAAATTGCTATATATACACTTAATATCACAGCGATCTGAGAAAGCCAGTTAACTGCTTTTGTAAATGCATAATATGTAGAACCGGAAACAATTACAGTGTCTCCTGGCTTTAGTATTGGAATTAATTCTGCCTCTCCGGTTTCCAGATATTCTTTCAGGTCAACAGTGATCACTTTTTCACCTTCCATTGTAGACCGTATTATACTAATTTTAGAAAGCTTTGCATTTTCAGTAGGACCACCTGCAGATGAAATCAGCGTTAGTAAATCTGTATCATCGGGAACAATATAAAGTCCCGGATTTCTAACCTGTCCCCAAATATAGGTTCTGATCTTAAGTTGTTCAGTTCCGGTGAGAGAGCCGGTATATTGGTATACTGCACCCGGATTATAACTGGAAAAACCACTACCCTCGGTTTGAGCCCACAAACTTAATCCAATTATTACCAAAAATATAATAAATATTGTTCTTCTCATTCATTCTCCTTGAAATTTTTTAATAATTTTTTTTATAGTATGGAGTCAAGACAATTTACTCGTCTATGAATAGATAACGCTCTATAGATTCAGCTCCTGAATAAACAATGTAATAATTTCCCTCGATCGGATTTGGAGTTGAATAAGTTCCACCAAAAGCATCAACACGCCAGATCAGCACAGAGCCGGGTTCAACTGGAGGTCCTCCATAAGGGACGATGAAATCTTCTAGATCTAATGGTGTATTTTGCCAGATAAGCTCTCTATCTTCATTAAAGACCAGTAACCTGTGCTGTATTGCTTCAGATCCCCCTTGTTGCCATTCAAAAACTACTTCATAAATGTTTTGAAATGAACTATTATCGACCGGAGAGATCAAGTAAGGTTTATCTATCAATTTGTATCCAGTTGTATCAGAAAATGATGAATTCCCGGCATTATCAAATACTTCAATGAAATAGAAATAATTTTTATCTGTCATTGCA
>DAOUTP010000110.1 GCA_030626645.1 Candidatus Cloacimonadota bacterium | reverse complement strand
TGAATTGGAAGCAACGATGTCCAAACTTTACTGTTCAGAGGTAGCAAAAGAAGTTGCGGATGATGCAGTACAAATTCATGGTGGTTATGGCTTGATGAAAGATTATGATGTGGAACGATTTTATCGTGACCAGCGTTTATTGCAAATTGGTGAAGGAACTTCCGAGATCCAGAGATTAGTGATTTCCAGATTTATTGGGTGCTAAGAAATTACCTTAGAATGTAAAATAGTATAGTATTATAATGAAAACAATTTAGCTGGACTTGACTTTGTGGGAATGAAGCGACAACGTAGTTAAGAATAGTGAAGGAAAGTAATGAACAAAGTAGTAAATAACATAGAAGAAGCGATTAAAGATATTAAAGACGGAATGACCTTGATGTTCGGTGGTTTCGGTTTGTGCGGATTGCCGGAGAAGGGTGTTGAAGCACTTTTGAAAAGTGGAGTGAAAGACCTGACTTGTAGTTCCTGCACGGCTGGTATTGATGATTTTGGCGTTGGTTTACTTATTCAAAATCATCAAATTAAGAAATTGATAGCTTCGTATATCGGTGAGAATAATGATGCTGAGAGAAGAGTTCTATCAGGTGAATTCGAACTGGACCTTGTTCCGCAGGGAACGATAGCAGAAAGAGCCAGAGCTGGCGGAGCTGGCATTCCGGCTTTCTATGTTCCGGCAAGTTATGGCACCGAAGCTGCCGAAGGCAAAGAAGTGCGGGAATTCGACGGTAAAATGTATGTGATGGAAAAAGCCTTCCAGGCAGATTATGCTTTAGTGAAAGCCTGGAAAGGTGACACACATGGAAATTTGATCTATAAGGCTACAGCAAATAATCTTAATAATCCTATGGCAATGTGCGGTAAGATTACGATTGCTGAAGTTGAGGAATTAGTTCAGGCTGGAGAATTGGATCCGCATCATATCCACACTCCTGGAATTTTTGTTCAGCATATTTTTCAGGGAACGGATTACGAAAAAAGAATTGAATTTTTAACACTTCAGGATTAGGTTATATAAAAGGAAAAATAATGGCTTTAGATAAAACAGATATTGCAAAAAGAATAGCCCAGGAAATGAAGGATGGGTATTATATAAATTTAGGAATTGGTGTACCAACCATGGCTGCTAATTACATTCCCAAAGACATCAATGTCGTGATTCATACAGAAAATGGCTTGCTGGGTATGGGAACCTATCCCACCAAAGATAACTACGATGCAGATCTGGTGAATGCCGGAAAGCAAACAGTTACAGCCCTGCCAGGCGCTTCTTACTTTGATTCAGCAACCAGTTTTGCTATGATTCGAGGTGGTCACATTGACCTTACAGTTTTAGGTGCTTTCGAAGTTACAGATATTGGTGATATTGCCAGCTGGAAAATACCTGGAAGCAGAGTGAAAGGTATTGGCGGAGCAATGGACCTTGTTGCCGCGGCAAAGAACATAATCGTGGCAATGACTCATACCAATAGAAAGGGTGAACCCAAACTTGTGAAACACTGTACCTTACCTTTAACCGGATTGCAATGTGTAAAGATGATAGTTACAGATCTGGCTGTGATCAAAGTGACAGATAAAGGCTTCAAATTGTTGGAAAGAGCTCCGGGTGTAAGCGTAGAAGAGATTGTCGAGAAAACAGCAGCACCCCTGATAATTGAAGGTGAAATTCCTGAAATGAAGATTTAAGTTGCATTACTGATAAAATGAAACAGATTAAAAAATATGAAAGAAAAACTGATAGCCACGAAGGAATGCAAGTCTTACATTTTAGTTGCATTGTAAGTGGCAAAATGAGGAGTAAATTATGGATTATCCCAAGAAAGTATCTTTAGGAGATATCACTGTACGAGATGGTTTCCAACATGAGGAAATCTTGATTCCTACCGCAGCAAAACTCTGGCTCAGTGAACAATTGATCTTGGCTGGATTTAGAAAAATTGAGGTAACAAACTTTGGAAATCCCAAAGGTATGCCGCAATTTGCCGATGCCGATGACTTGATGAAAGCCTTGCATAACAGCAAGATTATTAAAGATATCCTGCCAGAAGTTGAAGTTACGGCAGTTACAATTAGAGAAAGATCTATCGAGAGAGCTATCCAGGCGAAAAAAGAAGGTTGGGGACCTGATAGAATTCTTTTGATGGTTTCTACAAGTGAAACTCATCAAAAAAAGAATTCAGGATTAAATCTGGCTGATTATTGGAAAATGAGTGAAGAGTACATTAAAAAAGCAATCGATGCCGGCATCAAAGTAAATGGGACTGTCAGTACAATTTGGGGTTGTCCTATCGAAGGACCAACTGAGATGAGCAAAGCGGTTGAATTCACTAAAAGATGGTTGGATATTGGAGCGAGTGATGTGGAGCATGCAGATCATGATGGCTCTGCTTCTCCCGATAGAGTTTATGAATATTTCTCAATGATCCTGGGTGCAATCCCCGATACTTCAAAACATATTGTTCATTTGCACACAACAAGAGGTTGGGGACTGGCAAATATATTAGCTGCTCTTCAAGCTGGAATGACGCATTATGAATCATCAATGGGTGGAACCGGTGGGCAACCGGCTAATTTTGTGAGTGGTGTACCGGTAACAGGAACAGGAACTTACTACTATAAAGAACCAAATCTTGCCGGGCTTGTTTCCACGGAAGATATGGCTGTGATGATGGATGAAATGGGTATTGATACAGGTATTGATCTTGATAAAGTTCTTGAGATTGGAAATATGGTTGAAAAAATATTGGGAAGAAGATTAAGATCGGAAACCATCAAATCAGGTAGAATTCCAAAGTCATTAACAGGAAAATAATATCTGTTATTTTGACGTTTCATTCACGTTGCTCTCAGGAAGAATCTCTGTTTTTTTGGAAACAAAAGTATTAGGTATCTTGTCCCCAATATTATTTACTGATACTTTTATACCTTCAATACCTGCTACATAAAGGAGTGTTTCATGGAAAAGTTAAAGGTTGGGAAAGGCGAACTCTTCATGCCCTATGATGCGGATGAGTCCCGTCATTTTTTCAAAGAAAAGAACAAAAAACTGGTTAATAAGTTGACGACAGTTCCAGAAGCGGTGGAAAAATATATTCCCGATGGAACCTACATCGCTGTTGGTGGTTTTGGTGGTGTGAGAATCTCAACTTCGGTTCTTCACGAAATTCTTCGCCAGGGAAAAAAGAATCTTGGTCTTTCAGGACATACTTCAACTCACGATTGTCAGATTTTAGCTGCAGGTGAGTGTTTTGATCGCTGTGACATAGCCTATGTTATTGGACTTGAGGCACGGGGTTTGAGTAGGGTTTCACGAAAATATTTTGAGTCGGGAAAAGTGAAGTTTACTGAGTGGACCAACGCTGCTCTCGCGTGGAGATATAAAGCTGCCGCTATGGGCGTAAGTTATCTACCCTGTCGGACAATGCTTGGAACAGATACCTTTGAACAATCTGCAGCGAAAGAGGTCCTATGTCCATTTACTGGTGCAAAGTATGCTGCGGTACCGGCCCTCTCTCCAGATGTGGCCATGATCCATGTTCACCGTTGCGATGTGTACGGTAACTGCCAAATTGATGGAATCAATATTTCTGATGCGGATCTGGCGAAGGCATCAAAACATGTCATCATCACTGCGGAAAGAATTGTACCTAATGAGGAAATTCGGCGACAACCATGGGCCACCACTATTCCAGCTTGGTGTGTGGATGCAGTTATTCAAGTTCCTTATGGCTCTTTTCCGGGCTGCATGGAGAAAGAGTATTTTTCCGATGAAGATCACTTTGCATTGTGGTTGAAAAAGGAAAAAGATCCCGAAGAGTTCAAGGCCTTTATTAAAAAATATATTTTGGATACCAAGAATTTTAGTGAGTATTTAGAACTTTGTGGAGGGATTTCTCGTATGAACGATCTCCGCTTTGATGAACTGTTGGTAAACCCAAACACTAAGTAAGAGGTAATTATGGTCAAATATAATACTATGGAAAACATGATTTGTGTGGCCGCGCGGCAGATGGAAGATGGCTCATCAGCTGCTATTGGGACGGGTGTTCCTACCGCTGCTGGCATGCTTGCACAAAAACTCTACGCACCTAATCTCCTGATCTTTTTTGAGGCGGGAGCAGCCGGTCCTATTCTACCAACCATGCCTGTTTCTGTAGGAGATAGTCGGACAACCCATCACTCCCTTTTAGCTTCAACCATGCTTGATACCATGGAAGCTGGACAGAGAGGGTTGTTGGATTACACCTTTTTAGGTGGGGCTCAAATTGATAAGTTTGGAAACCTAAATTCCACTATGCTGGGTGACGATTATCACCATCCAAAGGTTCGCTTTCCAGGAAGTGGTGGTGCTAATGATCTTGGCTCATTCTGTTGGAAGATTATGGTTGTTACTCCCCATGCGAAAAAGCGGTTTGTGGAAAAGGTTGATTTTATAACTACTCCTGGATTTCTTAGTGGACCCGGTGCTCGTGAAGAGGCTGGACTTTATAAGGGAACTGGACCCTTCAGGGTTATTACAGACCTTGCCATCTTAGATTACAACAACCCTAAAAAACGTATGCAGGTTGTTAGTCTTCATGAGGGCGTAACCCTTGAGCAGGTTAAAGATAACACAGGCTTTGAACTTCTCGTGGCCGATAAATTAGAAAAAACCCCTCCACCAACGGATGAGGAGCTTCGAATCTTAAGAGAGGAGATTGATCCTAGCGGATTTATAATCGGACGAGGATAGATATGGAAGGTCTAAAGTTATTTCAGCGAAAGAGGCAGCGGCACTAGTTTCGGAAAATACCCGATCAATGGTTTTGGTGGTTGCCCGATGTCAAAAAAAGATTTAGTCGGAAATATAAAAAACAGGTGATTTACTGAGCTATTTGGTTGAGAAAAATCACAATTACGATCAACTGGATATGGAAGCATATCAGCTTGCTTTGGAAAGAGCAAATGAGTTTTTCCCAACTTTTATGAAAAAAACATAAAATCATCTGAATTGTTTATGTTGATTTTATTTTGAAGAGCTCTTATTGAGTAACAATTCACTTGACGATTTGAAGTTCATAAATTACACATCATTTGTAAAAATGAGATTATTATGAGGATAAATTAATGGCAATAAATCATAACAAAATCAAAAAATATAAACCCAAAAACCATATCAGAATGGTTACTGCATCTTCACTATTTGACGGTCATGATGCTACAATAAACATAATGAGGAGAATCATCCAATCAACTGGTGCAGAAGTGATCCATCTAGGACATAACAGATCAGTTCAAGAAATCGTTGATTGTGCTGTTTGTGAAGATGTACAGGCTGTCGCAATCACATCCTATCAGGGTGGTCATGTTGAGTTTTTTAAGCATATGCTGGATCTTCTTAGGAAGAAAGATTGTGCTCATATTAAAGTATTTGGCGGTGGTGGCGGAGTAATTCTTCCCGATGAAATAAAAGAGCTGCATGAATATGGCGTCTCACGAATATATTCACCTGACGATGGAAGAGTTATGGGACTTCAGGGTATGATCAATGATATGCTCGAATCGGTTGATGTTCCCACCGGGAAAAACAACAAAACCACGATCAAAGGATTAAAATCTACAGAAGATAAAGTCAATAATGTTGCCAGGCTCATTTCAGCTGCCGAAAATTATCCGGAAGAAGTAAAAGACTTTTTAACTGAAGTCAGCTCCATTGCAAAAGATCAATCAACACCTGTAATTGGCATAACCGGAACCGGTGGATCAGGAAAATCATCATTGGTTGATGAACTAGTAAGAAGATTTTTAGCTGATTCTGCAGATAAAACGATTGCGATAATCTCAGTTGATCCTTCCAAAAGAAAAACCGGTGGTGCACTACTGGGTGATAGAATTCGCATGAATTCCATTAATAACTCACGGGTTTATATGAGATCGCTGGCTACTCGACAATCAAATTTGGCTTTATCCAAATATGTAAGTGATGCTGTGAATATTGTGAAAACTGCAGGTTATGATCTTGTTATTTTGGAAACCTCAGGTATTGGTCAATCCGATACAGAGATAGTAGATCACTGCGATGTTTCGATGTACGTGATGACTCCTGAGTATGGCGCTGCAACCCAATTGGAAAAAATCGATATGCTGGATTTCTCCGATATAATTGCCTTGAATAAGTTCGATAAAAGAGGCTCTCTCGATGCTTTAAGAGACGTGAAAAAACAGTATCAGAGAAATCATAGCCTGTGGGATGATGATCTTGATAGCATGCCTGTTCATGGAACAATTGCTTCACATTTTAACGATCCCGGTGTGAACGAACTTTATCATGCACTTATGAACAAAGTTGAAGAAAAAACAGGTGAAGATTTTTCTTCCACTATCGAACATCCCGATGAAATAAGTGAAAAGATCTTCATAATT
>DAOUTP010000022.1 GCA_030626645.1 Candidatus Cloacimonadota bacterium | reverse complement strand
ATGATCCGGATGGTAATCCACTTGAGTACAGTTGGAAATTAGATGGAGTAGAAGAATCTACAGTCAGTACTTATGATTTTACTACAGATTATACATCAGCCGGAGTTTATGTTGTAACCCTCGATGTAACTGATAATTTCGTAACTGATAATACCCTGAACTACAGCTGGACAGTTACGGTTAATGATGTAGATCAGGCTATAGTAGTAAATGATATACAGCCTGCACCGGGACCTGTAACCATTAATGAAACTGAAACTATCAACTTCCTGATCGATGCTTATGACCCGGATGGTAATCCGCTTGAATATAGTTGGAAGTTAGATGGTATTGAAGAATCTACGACAATTACATATGATTTCACGACAGATTATACTTCGGCAGGGAACTATCTTGTAACTTTGTATGTAACTGATAACTTCACTGATAATTCGATTTATTATGAATGGAATGTTACGGTCAACGATGTAGACCAGGTGATTGTGGTAAATTCGATCGTTCCTGATCCTGGACAGATTACTATTCAAGAGGGTGATATTATTAATTTCTCAATAGATGCATACGATCCGGATGGGAATCCTCTGGAATATAGCTGGAAATTAGATGGATTTGAAGTTTCGATTGATAGTACGTATCTTTTCACGACTGACTACAACTCAGCAGGAGTTTATTCCGTAACTCTCAATGTGACCGATAATTTTGGTACCAGAGATGAACTGAACTACACCTGGAATGTAACCGTAATTGATATAGATCAACCTATAGTAGTGAACGATATTCAACCTGCACCGGGACCAGTAACCATCGATGAAATGGAGACCATCAATTTCTTTATAGATGCCTACGATCCGGATGGCAATCCATTAGAATATAGTTGGAAATTAGATGGAGTTGAAGAATCTACATCCAGCACTTATGATTTTATAACAGACTACACATCAGCCGGAGTTTATTCCGTAACTCTCGATGTGACCGATAATTTTGGTACCAGAGATGAACTGAACTACACCTGGAATATAACCGTAAATGATGTAGATCAGGAAATTGTAGTGAACGATATCCAACCTGCACCGGGACCAGTAACCATAAATGAGATGGAGACAATCAACTTCTTTATCGATGCCTATGACCCGGATGGAAATTCTCTTGATTACAGTTGGGAATTAGCTGGGAACCTTGTTTCTACCGATAGTTCTTATACTTTTACAACAGATTATACATCAGCAGGTATGTATCTAGTAGCTCTGTTTGTGACCGATAATTTCAGTGATAATTCAATTTACTTTGCATGGGTTATCACAGTAAATGATGTAGATCAGGAAATTGTAGTGAACGATATTCAACCTACACCGGGAGTAATTACCATTGATGAGATGGATACGATTGATTTCTTCTTCAGTGGTTATGACCTTGACGGCAATCCATTGGAATATAGTTGGGAACTTGATGGAGTTGAGGTTTCCACAGACAGCACCTACACATTTGAGACCGATTACACATCTGCGGGAGAATATGTGGTTACATTAGAAGTTACAGATAACTTTGTAACCCGCAGAATTTCCGGTATTTCCAGAAACACATTGAACTATTCCTGGGATGTTACCGTGAACGATGTTGACCAGCCAATAGTTGTAAATGAACTCATTCCTCCAGAGGGAGATATTACGATCGTTGAGGGAGATGTTATCAACTTCTCAATAGATGCTTACGATCCGGATGGAAATGAATTGGAATACCTCTGGTCAGTTTATAGTATGGCAGTATCAGATTCAAGTTCTTTTGATTTTATTACTTATGAAAATTCACCTGGTGAATACGAAGTAACTCTTTTTGTTACGGATAATTTTAGCACAAGAGATGAACTGAACTTCCTTTGGAATGTAATCCAGATAACAGCTCTTGATCCACCACAAAATGTAACTATCGAAATTATCGGTTCAGATGTTCATCTCAGTTGGGATGTAGTTACAGGTGCAAATTCATATAAGGTTTATTCTTCTGATGATCCATACACCGGTTTTGTAGAAGATACCTCCGGTTCATTTGCTGGAGAAAGCTGGAGTGCTCCAATTGGAGACGTAAAGAAATTCCATTATGTAAAAGCTTTGAATTAGCAGTTATCTATATAGTTTTGTATTATGTGCTTGTATCACAATAATAAGACAGAGGGGAAAAGACATTCAGTCTAATTATTCTTCATCTTTCCCATACATTACCATTGTCTGAAGGTACAATCGTACAGCAAATTCACCTAGCATTGATTCGGGTGTAGGAGCAAGTCGAATTTCACCAAAAGGTTCGTAACCCTGTTCAATTAATTTATTAACCTTGTCTTCTACCTCTTTCACACTTTCTCCGTAAGCTATTCGATAAGAAATGATTTTTTTCATTTTTTCCTCAATATATTATTTTCTGAAATATACTCTAACAAATAATCTCTCACCAGGTGTTAAATTTTTGGTTGCATCCTCATTATTATCCAAAAGTATTTCGATTTTTGTATAGGAACTAACTGTCTCAAATTGTGTTGATAACGAACTTACACGATCCATAACCGGGGAGATAGATTCAATTTTACCATATACCTTTTTTTCATTAGTACAATATACTTTAACCTTCATCCCTTTTTTGATCTTCTGTCGACTGAAAGAATTTCCGAATGCAATAATCCACATCGTACCTACATTAGAAAGCTCGACGATCTGGTCTTCTTTTTTTATATTCTCACCTGGACTAAAATTCAATTTGGTGATATATCCAGCAGCAGGAGAATAAACATTCAGTGATTCCACTTCATATTCCAATTCATTGATCTCACTATTTATTTTTGCAAGTTCCATAATATAATCATCAGCGATTAAAGAGACATTTTCTTTATAAAGTGTTTTTTGTCGTTTATAAAGTTCAATCTCACTTTTATTGCTTTTAATTTCTTTATTCACCAATTGAAGGTCATTCTGCAGATTTTGATAGGAGTTACTGATTTTCATGTACTCTGATGTTCTTTCATCAAATTCTGATGAGCTGATTTTTTTCTGTTCAAAAAGATCTTTATAAACTTCATAATTCGCTTTAGCAGAATTAAATTTTTTGGAAAAAATATCCAATTGATTCGAGATATTCTCCTTTCCCAAGCTTAATTCTACTTTTTTATTTTCTGATTTTAATACGTCATTCTCAATATCAATCAGTTTGATTGATAGGTGATCTCCTCTGGTTGCAGAATTAATTCTTTCTTCATATTTTGATCTCTCATTTTTCAGGTTATTTAGTTTTTTAAGAAGTTGTGGATTTTCCATTTCAAATAGGAGCTGACCTTGTTGAACAGGTTCGTACAATGATATTTCTCGACCAGGTGAAGAGCTATATCCGGGAACAGGCAATATAAATTCAGATCCAATGTTTGTTGATGTGGTAGCAGAAGATTTCAACATTGAATGGAATTCACCTTGTATCGATAGTGGAGATCCTGCTACTCCTTTCGATCCTGATGGAACAGTTAATGATATTGGCTTATACTACTTTGACCAACCTGACTATCTTGACATACCCGCAAATCTATATATGTATATTGTTGAGGATTCTATTAATTTAAGCTGGGATTTGGTTTCAGGAGCTATTGGATATAATATCTATACATCTTCTAATCCATATTCCGGATGGAGTTTGTATGATTTCAATGTAAGAGCTTTATCCTGGAGCGAGCCTGTTTCTGGTGAAAAGAAGTTTTATCATGTTAAAGCTTATAATAGTAGAGGTTCAGATGCACTTTTGGAATCACATAATAGGAAAGATTATTTGAATTTGGAATAATTAATCCTTTCAGCAGAAACTCCAGGGATAGTTTACTATATAGAAGCGAAAATTCGAACTTTCGCTTCTTTTTATTAATAACTCATTTTATTCAACAAAACATTTGACACTCAAAGTTGATCTCTATTTATCAAAATAAAGTTAATTCTATTATTTCAAGAGGTAGAATGAAAAACCTGGTTCCAGAATTTATTTTAGGGAATTTCCAAAGGAAAAAATTGCATGGAACTTTGTCAGCTGTTACCATGTTCATTGACATTTCCGGATTTACAGCAATGACGCAATCTCTTATGAGAAACGGCAAAGAAGGTGCTGAAATCCTGACTGAGATCATTAATACTATCTTCACTCCGTCCATTGATAAAATATATGAAAATAATGGTTTTATCTCCACTTTTGCAGGAGATGCTTTTACTTCGATTTTCCCGCTTGATAAAAGTTCTGCTGATAATGCGATATTATCTGCAATAAAAATTCAAAATATATTTAAAAAAATTGGAATTCAGGATACAAAATTTGGAACATTCGATTTACATGTCAAAATTGGTCTTTCAATTGGTGAGGTTGAATGGCGAATAATAACCTCCAATAAAAAGAATAGTTATTATTTTCGAGGTAAAGCAATAGACAATGCTGCTCACTGTGAAAGCAGATGTAAGGCAGGTGAAATAATTATTGATGAACTACTTAAAAAAGTTATAAATTCCTCAACATTAAAAAGAGAAAAAGGATATTTTCTAATTGGTTCCATAAATACAAAAACTTTAAAACCATTACAAAAGCAAGCTATACGCAAATATGACTTACATCCTTTCATTCCAAAATCCATTTTAACTCTATATTCAAGGGGTGAATTCAGAGATGTAGTCTCATGTTTTATTTCTTTTGAGGAAAAGGGAGAATTTCATAAAGGCTTGGTAGAAATCATTTCTCTTGCTGAAGATTATGGAGGTTATTTCAATAAAATTGATTTTAGTGATAAAGGCGGTGTGGTTCTGGTTTTGTTTGGTGCTCCAATTACTAAAGAACAGATGGAAATCCGTGCTTGCAGTTTTACTTTATCAGTTATGGAGATTGATAATTTCAATTGTAGAATTGGTTTAAGCTATGGAGTTGCATTCGCAGGATTTGTTGGAAGTGAAAAGCGCGAAGAATATACTTCTCTTGGAATGTCGGTTAATCTTGCTTCCAGATTTATGATGAAAGCCAGATGGAAGGAGATTTTCATTGATAGTTTTATTTTTGAAAAAGTGAAAGAAAATTTTGATGTTTCATTCATAGACAATTTCAAACTAAAAGGATTTTCTCAAAAAATTACAACATATAAATTAAATAAAAAAAATGAACTTGCAAAAAGAACAGGTTTTGAAGGAAAACTTTTTGGTAGAGAAACAGAACAGAAAAAAATCAAAAGCTTGATAAACAAAATAAATACAAATAAATTCAGTGGTATCATTTATAATGAAGGTGCTGCAGGAATCGGGAAAAGCAGACTAATTCATGAAATAAAACAATCATTCCCTTCTACCGAATATCACTGGATTTACATGCCCTGTGATGCAATTTTGAGAAAAAGCTTCAATCCTGTTAAATTCTTTCTCTCCAACTTATTTATTCAATCAGAACAAAACACCCCAGAAATTAATAAAATCAACTTCGAGGAAAAAATCAGGATGCTTTCCCTTCTTACTAAAGATGAAGAAATAAAAAAAGAACTCAACAGGACAAAATCCTTTCTGGGAGCTTTAATAGGTCTTTTTGGGGAGGATTCTTTATTCAGCCAATTAGACCCGAAATCGGGGTATCTGAACACACTGTATGCTTTAATGAACCTGGTAAAACTTCTTTCCCTGGAAAAGCCTGTAATTATCGAATTCGAGGATACAAACTGGATAGATAATGATACATTAAGTTTCCTGGAAGTCTTAACACGAAATATAGAGAATTTTCCTATTGCAATAATCGCTTCCTGTCGTTTTAATGATGATGAATCATCTTTCAGTTTTAATCTACAGGATGTAAAGGAAAGCAGGATTACGCTTCATCCTCTTGATAAAAATTCTGCAAAACTTTTAATTGAAGAGAGATTGAATAAAGATGCATTGATATTCCAGGAAATACCAGATATAACTTTCAACATGGTTTGGGAAAAGAGTCAGGGGAATCCGTTTTTCATTGAGCAGATCATTTTATATTTAAAAGAAAAAAATATCCTGGCTGATGACCTTTCCATAATTAAAAAAGATTTTGAAATACCTGCAAACATAAATTCCATAATCGTTGCAAGGATCGATAAATTGAATCCTGAATTAAAAGATTTCACAAAAACAGCTTCAGTTCTTGGAAATAATTTCACCAAAAAAATATTGAGTTCAATGTTAGAGAACGTGGAAATTGATAAATATATTAAAGACGGAGAAAAAGAGAATATCTGGTTTTCTGAAAACAAGATCAACCATGTTTTCAAGAATGTTTTTATCAGGGAAAGTATTTACGAGCTGATATTGAAAAAAGATTTACGACATTTTCATAAGCTTGCTGCTAAATCAATCGAGAATATTTATAAAAGTGGAATTGAAAATTATTATGCTGATCTCGCTTATAATTATGATAAAGCAGAAATATTTAAAAATGCTATCTATTACTTAGAAAAAGCAGGAGATCATGAAAAAAATCTATATCATAATTTGGTTGCAATTGAATACTACGAAAGACTAATTAGTATAATAAATTCTCAAAAATATAAAAATGATAAATTAAAATTTAAAATAATTCTCAATAAAGTAGAGTTGCTGCTTTTAATCGGTGATACCGAACCTGCAAAAGTAGAACTAGAAAAATTAAATCCTGAATCAATAAAAGAAATCGAGCAAAAAGACAGGTATTTCTATTTATCTGCACGTAGATTTGTGGTGATGGAGAACTTCATCGAGTTGAGAAAATATATTCAGCAAATTATTAAGGAACTAAAAACAAATTATTATAAATATTTTATAGAAATTTATCTTCTGGAAGCTTTGAGATACTTAAACGAAGCTGAAGAATTTGAAAGCCGAGCTTACAAATTACTGGATATTTTGAAATCAAAAAACGACCGCTTTTTTGAAGGTAGACTCTCAAATACTATGGGAATTTTTTATTTAAACAAAGCACAATATAGTAATTCGATGAAGTATTTCCGAAGAAATTATGAAATAGTTAAAAAGGAAAATAAAAAAACTTTAATTTATGCTGCTCTTCATAATATTGGAATTGTGCATTCTCGTCTTGGTGAGAGAAAAAAGGCGATGGAATTTTATCAAAAGGCTCTCAAGATTGCAGAGGAAATCGGAAGTAAATATTCTGCCAGTAAATTTTTGTCTGATATTGCAATTGTACATGCTTCAGAAGGAAATGTAGAGAAAGCTATCGACCATTATGAAAAGGGATTGGATCTTGCCAGAACTGTAGGGAATAAAACTCAGGAGGGCTTGATTTTATATAATCTTGGAGATGCCTATTACCGTTTGGAAAAATTTACACAAGCACTTGATTATCTTTATCGTTCAAAAAATATGTGTGAAAAAATACAGGACCTGGTTGGAATTACCTTTGCGAATGATATAATTGGAGATATTCTTTTTAGAATGAATAGGCTTAAAAAAGCAAAGGAAATATACATTAATAATCTGAAACTTCAGAAAAAACTCAATGATCCTGAGGGAATTGCGCATACTTACGGAAATTTAGGTAATTGTGCAAAAGCTGCTGAACAATTTAATGAAGCAGAAAAATATTATTCTGAGCAGCAGAAAATCCTGGTTAAAGTAGGTGATAAAGAAGGAGAAGGAAAAGCTTTCTTCAATTGGGCAATGCTGGAAAAAGAAAGAAAAAATATGGATGCTGCAACACAAAAACTAAAGAAAGCATTAGCATTGTTTGAAGCCTGTTCGTTCCAGATTGGAATTAATTTGGCAAAAGAACAAATAGAGTTGTTGAAGAAATAAAAAACAAAGCCCCGCTTGCGCAGGACTTTGTCAACAGTATGAGTCCCACCAATATTTTGGTGGGACTCTAATCGATTGTTTTACGATTGATCTACTTATCCCAAAGAGCTGAGTCTGATCTTCCGGTTTTTCCTCTTGTACCTCCATTATCAGAAATATCCTCAGCAGTTACCTGATAGAAATAATTTATACCTGTTGCAGGTTCAGAATAACTTTCAGTATAAACTGTAAATACATCTGCTCCGGAAAAATCATAAGGATCAGTAGAACGATAGATCTTGAACTGGTCTACAGGTACTGGATATGTCCAGTTAAGCTCAATCTCGTCAGTTCCAGAATTATACTGAATTGTAAGATCATCAATTGCTGATAATCCACCCCAGTCTATTCTTTCATAGTAATCATAATCGTAGACTTCACCGGAGAAAATACCGGTATAATTTACCATAGTAATTGTACCATGATCCTCAATTTTGGCTACATTATAAAAAGTGGATGATGCATCCGGGAAATTTGCTCCAGTTATTGTTAAATCCTCGTCATTCTCGACGTACAAGAGTGTTCCGGAACCTACATATCCATTTTGGAACGTGCAATAGTCGAAAGAATGTGATGGATCAACAAAACCACCATCTCTCACGTATACTCCATTGGCTGTCATATGTTCAAACAAACCATATTCTGCACCAATCGTACCTCCTGAATAAACATTAAAAGCATAATTTCCTGTGCTGCGGTGAGTAATGGTGGCTAAGTTGCCGGGAGCACCCAGCACTTCCAGAGTGCCTCCACCAAACACATTTAAATTGCTTGCATCACCAATTTCAAGTGTACTATTGGCTTCCATGTATAATACACCTCCACTATTGACAGTTACGTTACCACTGACGGAGATTGTATTATCATTTGAATATAGAGCTCCGGGATTAATTGTCAGGTCGTTTCCAACAGTTACCGAGCCAAATAAATCCAGATGATCAGCTGAAGACACTTTATCTAATGTTAAATCATAAAAGGTTTCTCCCGGAGTAATACTTACATCACCTGTACCGTCAAAAATAACAGTATTTGTATTAGGCAAAAATCCTCCGGCACCCACATTATTTGTCCAGTTACCACCAACATACATATCATAGCTGTTCGTATTGAGTGCGCTTGAATTAATTGTAACATCGTTCTGGACTGTAATATCTGTCTGAATATTGCCCGTTCCAGAAGTTATATTTATGATGAAGTCGTGGAAATAGTTTCCGTTTGAACAAAAAATGTTACCGATGCTAATTCCAACAAATTCAACTTCACCACCACTTGGTTCAAAAACTCCGGCATCACATGCATAAAATGCTTCTCCGCTCCTTATGATGCCTCCGCTTATACTTGAAGAAGCTGTTGAACTAAAGTAAGGGCTGTTATATGTTAACTCAAACAGACCATCACTCAAGTTGAAAGTACCTCGGAGATACCTCCAAGCCCTATCTCTAGTAGATTCATCATTTATAAAGCTACCACCATCTATTGTCAATGTGCCGGTAGTTGCAAGTTCAAATACTCCATGAACTAGTACATCTCCATCACCCACATCCATAAGGCCATTCAGAGTGAAATCGGTATCAATTTCAAGGTAACCTCCTCTTGACCTGGAATCCTTCGAGTTCTCTGAACTCTTGGTAATACTAACGTCATTTTGATTTTCTCTATTGCCATTTGCAGAGAACAGATTTGTGTTTCCTCCATCCACAGGACCATCATAAATATATACTGTGCTGGTTGGATCATCAGTAAATAGTCCATGAACGGTCATTGACCGGTTTTGAAAATCAATGGTATTACCTGCCTGTAAGTCAAAATTTCCATCAACTTCGATCAGTTGGCTTGAGACAGAATATAATCGAAACGGATTTACGGAAACAATATTTATGTTTCCAAAAACAGACCCGGCAGCATCAACTTCAATACCTGCTACACTCGGACCATTAAAATTCATGGTGTTCCCTGTCGTGGCAGTCAATAAACCTCCAACGTCTACCCATAACCAGGAAGCAAGATTCACTACTCCAGCCGTCAAGTTTCCGAATGAACCATTTCGGAAAGCAAGATTGTCATAAGCTGCATCTCCAATATTCAGAATATCTGCAGCATTGGTCATATTTAGTGTACCGTAAACATCTACATCATTAGCAACATCAACTGTATAGCCATTCAGAGTCAGTGCCCCTGAAGTTATATCAAGGTTATTTGAAACAGAAAAGGAAGAATTCGCAGTTACAGTTGCCCCGGTTTTATCGATATTCAAATCATAAAATGCAGTTGGTCCGAAAATGGATGATGCAGAACTTCCATCAAATGTTACAGAACCGCCTGTAGGAGAAAAGATTTCATTATAATCACTAAAACTTCCAGCTAAGAATATCTCACCTCCGGACACATTTTCTATTGATCCTGTATAGAAACGGATATTTTGTTCACTATTTAATTCACTACCGGAAATCATAGTTAAAGAACCAGGACTGGAGAAATATGGTCCATTACCTGTAACATTTACAGTTCCTCCGGAATCGATAATGAGATCATCATAAACATCGACATATGTTGCATTCATTGTATATGAATTGATATCTAGAGGACCAGACAAAATAGTATAGTAGGCAGTTAAACTATTAGAACAGTTGTAAAGCGCAGCACTAGCTCCGGAGTCCACTAAAAAGTTATAAAAATAACTATCCGGATCATCGATTTCAACAGTATTAGTAGATGCATAACCATCAACATACATATGTATTATTCCACCTATTCCGTTGAATTGACTTCCATTTTGAAGAACAATACTCTCAACATAATAATCTCCGGCAGTTTGATTGAAAGTGCTGCCTGTATAATGAGTTGCACTTCCATGCCATCCAGTAGAAGTTCCTAAATGAATTGTTCCGGAAAGATCAACAGTCGAAGCTGAATATAAATAAAAATCGTTACCAATTTCCAATGCACCATCAACTGTCAATTCTCCATAGTTATGTACATCAATAGCAACATTAACTGTATATCCACTAAGATCAAATGTTCCATTATCAATTTGAAGATTACCGTTAATATCCAGATCACTGGCAACATTGACTGCATCTGTGCGAGTAAGTTCAATCACAGATCCATCTCTGTCCTGGATTGTTCTCTTTTCATTTTTCGATTCTTTTGTAATCTTATCACTGGCAGCTTTATTTATCTGAACATCATAGAAGTTACTACCTGCTCCCATGCTCAGACTTGCATCTATAGAACCATATAGTTCAATTGTTCCACCGGTAGGATTAAAATCTGTACGATTGCAGGTAAAATGACCTCCAGTTCGAATAGTGCCATCTACCAAATCGTAGGTCAGGAGTTGTGTTGCATATATAGTTATGCCCCAGTCAACAAAATCCAGCACTCCCCCTGAATTGATATCAATATCCAAAGGTGTACTGCTACACCAGTAGCTCTCATCCGCCCCACCATAAACTCTGATTAATCCATTTCCATAAATCAGTATATCTCCAAACAAATCTACAAATTGGCCTGCATCCTGGTGTAAATGAATTTCAGAATTGGTAAGTGCATAATAGTTACCATAAATTCCACTTTGGACAAGATCATTTGCGATAAATGTTCCAGGCGAAACACTTATACTCCCGGAAGTCCAATCGTAACTGTTGCAAGTTACCGTATTACCTATCCGGATTGCCTGTACTGTATTGTTTTCAAGGATATTGAATGTTTCATCAGAATATATGTATTGCATTCCGGGTCCGGGTCCGTTGAAAATTACTCTTCCGGTTCCTTCAGTAAATCCTGCTGTTCCTACTGTGTTTGTCCAGTTGCCACCGACAGTTACCGTATTGGTTCCCGGGCTGAAATTTCCCTGGTTAATGGTAAGATCACCCATAACAGTCATATTATCATTGGAAAGTGTTGTCCCTGTGGATGAACTGAAGATAACATTATTAAAAATACCGGATCCCGAACTGTAATTATTAATGGTTTGAGAGGCTCCATCAAAAATTACCGAACCTGTATTGGCACTTAGTGTAAAGTCAAATGTACCATAATAGTTGAAATAGCCTCTCATTATAATATCATTGTCTGACAGACTGTTAAAAATACCGTCGGAAGAAATAAAAGTTAAAGCGTTTATGACCAGGTCTTCAGTGCAAAGATTACTAACCTCTGCCATAGCTCCTCCTGATTTGTAAACCCTTAGATTATTAAAACTACAGTTGTCACTGTAACATCTTATCCAACTACTGGAAGATCCTTCAAAATCAACAAATCCAAGCGTTGGGTTAACATTAGCCCCTATGTTAAAGTTCCAGTCCCCATATACATTAATAAAAGAACTATAAGCTGTAACATTAAGGGATGAACCTGAATTCCACACTACATCATCCATTACATTAATGATAGCATTATCCTGCAACATGCTGATTTGTCCGTCCGCAATTAAATCTGCACTTATATCCAGTGTTCTGTTATAGATACTGAGGGTAGCCCCAGCTGCAATGGTTATATTGTTACAACTTGCATTTGCATTCAAGATCCCTGGACTGTAAGGAGTTCCTGCCGATATAGTTACATCGATAGTTGCATCAGGAATGGTACTTGCACTCCAGTTGTTCGCATTATGCCAGTCGGTAGAAGTAATTCCTTTCCATGTTCCGGCCTTTTCAATTGTAACGTAATAATTTGATGTATTGGCATCATTACCCCACAAGCACAATCCATAATAATCAGTGGTAGTTACGTTAAACGTAAAAAACTCATCCACAGCACCTCCGGCATTGATAGATTGGGCAAGATAAGCTGCCCTGTTTTTATAGTAGATGCCATCCGTTGATCCGAATAATCCAAAATCCAGGTCAGCCGAACCCGAAGTAATATTAAGATCAAAACTGTAAATACCAGGTGTAAGATAAACATCAAACATTTCGACGACATCACCAGCCGTCCATATATACGTGGTATTTGTCCCGACTATCAATGTTTCCAGGTCACCTTCGAATTCAACAGATGCAGTGTTTGAACCGGAAAATCTATAAGCTTTGATGCCCCTGTTTATTCCGCTGTAGTGATGACGGTCCAAAACTACAAAGTCAACAGGATATGTATAAGTAGAAGAGACCAGTTCCGTTGTGAAGGTATTGTCGGAATACATTCTCATGCTCCAATTTTCACCGACTGTATTATTTCGCACACCAACGGCACACCAGGTTGCATAGGGATTATTAAACTGGTAATAATCCGGATCGGTAGTTGTATTCACTTTTGAATCACTACTAAGTGAGTAAAGAGAGCCACCTGAATAAATCTGGAAATCACCATAGCTGCCATCAGCACCCCAAAAGACTGATCCTGATGAATAAACATATATCATTATTCTGCAGGCTGTCGAATTAATTCCGGATGGAATTACCCAGTCATATACACCATCATTTGGTGTATTTGAGGTAATTGTAGTCCATCCACTAACACCATGATTTGTACTGTAATACAATTTCACATAAGAACCTGTGGAAGCATCATAATCCCAGGTAATTTCATATACATCACCGGCATATAGAGTTTCACCTGAACCTGTTCCATAATAATTCTGGTCACCGTCTGGTTTTTCAATTTCAATACCAAGACCGAATGCACCACCCGGTATAATAGGATAAGTTGCCTGAAGTTGAGCTCTTGTAACATTTACAAGCCAGGGTTGATGTGTATAATGTGTTGAAACCGTTTCATCAACATCATTATAACCAACTCCAGTAATTGAATGACCGGAAATACTTATATGAAGAGGTCTGTCAGCGTTTATCTCGCTAATAACTTCGTTAAAATACTGTGTTGTAGTCCAACCAGAATGGTATGAACAACTGAAAGAATAACCGTTATTAGTTGCAACAGTATTATAACCTGGAGCTATATCTACTCTATAAGTACCTCCATTTGTCAGATCTGTGTTCATGGCTGTTGCAAGCTGTGGCATGACATTCGGACAATGTGAATCAATTGTACATGAGCCACCACTAAGAGGATCAGTCCTTTCAAAATGATAATCAACTAATTTACTATAGTTACTT
>DAOUTP010000239.1 GCA_030626645.1 Candidatus Cloacimonadota bacterium | reverse complement strand
TTTTGCTCTTTTGGGTGACCCAATGATCGAGCTCATTTTACCATATGACCAGAAGCAAGTTGATCTAAATAAATACAATCTTGTCGAGGGAGATACTTTGGTTATAAGTTCTTCTGTAGGACCGCAGATAAGCAATGGAAAATTTGTAGTTTTTGATGAAGATGATTCCCAGCTTCCTCTTAATCAATATTATCCTTTAGAGCTGCCGGTTGTAAATGATATACTTACGGTTTCTGATTTTATCGTTCCAGAAACCAATGATCCAATTTATTCCCAATATGTGAAGTTATTCGCTTATGGTGAAGAGGGAGAGGTTACCGGTATCACTAATTTCACTGTTGGGCAATCTGCAATGGTCAATCTTGAGATCATTCCAAATCCTCCTGAAGATGGTGATCCGATAAATATCCGAGCAGATTTCTTTGATGAACATGGATTAGCAGATATCTTTTTTGTGCTGGAAAGTGATTCGTCAACAATTGAGATGATCAATATTGAAGACCATACATATGAATTAGAAACTCTACTCCCCGCATATTCAGCCGGAAATGTAATCAGATTCCATTTTAAAATATTTGATGCGATTGGTGATTCCACTATCACGAATATAGAAGCCATCACTGTTGCTGGTCCTGATCTTGTAATGGAACATTTGGAACTTGCTGAATTTGAGAATGCACCTGCTGCCAAAGTACTCATTCGTAATTCCGGTTCAACCATAGCAGGTTCCTGCAATCTGAGATTATATTCATACAATGCTCAACTTGAACCAACATTAATATTATTAACTACTCTTCAAATCCCACCTCTTGGTGTTCTGGAAAACAGATGGGAATATGTTCCAATTCCGCTTTTGAATAGAGAAATTATGTTTAAGGCTACAGTTAATGAAAACGAAGAATCATTCTCTGAAATCAATATTTCGAATAATTTGATCTATTCGGATAGTTATACAATAAATATGTTTGAAGTCGGAACTTCTGGAACAGCAGTTTCTGCATTGAGCCTGGATAATAATCTGCTTTGTGAATTCCCCGATGATTTTTTAGACGAACCGGCAATTTTCTACATAAATTCTATTGTTACAGAAGAACCATTAAATCAACCGGATATTAAATCTATCCTTCCGACAAACCAAACCCAATCCTTCTGCTACGAAATTGGAACTCTTGATAAATCCTGTCTAGCAGATTCTATTGGTCATTTTCAGAATAATAAATTAATAACCCTTACTTTCAATTATGATCCGGCAGATTCACTTACCCAAGCTATGGAAATCGAAGGAAATTTCAATATTTACAGATGGGAAAGTGAATTCAGTAAATGGATAAGATATGGTGGTTTGACAGATTCTGTTGCAAATACAGTAACTTATGAAGTGAACAGAATCGGTATTTATTCCATTCTGCAAAATAATGATGATCAAGCTCCTTTTATTGAAGCTAATATTGAAGGGCAGGAATATACGCAAACTTTAAATTCCAGTCCCGGACAGGAATTCACTCATGGTGGATACATTTCTAAAGATGGGATAATATCTTTTGTATTGATGGATGCTAATGGAATTGATGTTTTTGAAAACAGCATAAACCTTTATCTTTCTGATGGTTCAGACGTAATTGAAATTGGAAGTAACGAATATTCAATAACTATTTCTCCCGGGAATCTTAATCAGATCCCTCTCAAATATCAATTAAATAATCTAGAAACAGGGACATACTATATAACATTGGAATGTCATGATTTAAATGGGAATGAAGAGAATTTGGAAATTGAATTCATTGTAAATAGCGAGTTTGATATTAAAAATTTCGCTAATTATCCAAATCCGGTGAAAACCGCTACCGTTAGTAGTCATAATTCAGGCAGGACAAGATTTACCTATGTTCTTACAGACGATGCAGACAAAGTTAACATAAAAATATATACTGTAAGCGGAAGATTGATCAAAACATTCAAAGAGCTTCCGTCTTCAGTCGGTTATCATGAATATCCTCGAACTACTCTCGGTTGGGATTGTCGGGATAAAGACGGATATTTTCTGGCAAATGGTGTGTACTTCTATCGAATAACTGCAACTAAAGGTAACAAGATAATTGAGAAAACAGAAAAAATGGCAATTTTAAAATAGGTGACAATAATGAAAAAATTAATTATATTTATAACCTTATTGTTCTTAGTAGTCTCTCTTTCTGCAGGAAGATATGCAGGTGATTTTATGGTGATCGGCTCCGGAGTTCGTTCTTCCGGAATGGGAAAAGCGTTCACTGCCATTGCTAATGATGGATCAGCAATTTATTGGAATGCTTCCGGTATTGCGCAAATGCGAGAAACAGAAATCGGGCTGATGAGAGCCTTTTTATACAATGGTCTTGCGTCTTATGATAACTTCAGTTTCTGCCAGCCTCTTCCGAATGATGTTACAATTGGTTTCAACTGGACCCGGCTATCCATAGATGATATTCCTGTTTTCCTGGAAGAACATCTGGTTGGAAATCCCAGTTTCCGATCTGCTTATTATGAATACAATTTAACAGGAGTTCCAGATGACTGGATGACCAGTACGGATGATCTCTTACAATTTGCTTTTGCAAAACATGTACATTATGATCTAAATCTGGGCTGGTTATTTTTTGACGTTCCCTTTGAATTTTACTTTGGTGGGAATATCAAATATATCAAACGCAAAATAGATGAAAGTATCGGCAATGGAACCGGATTCGATTTCTCATTATTAACCAGGACAAGTCTTGCTGTTCTTTTTGAAAGAGATTGGTTGGGAGATTTTGCCTTTGGAGTAAATTTTCAGGATATTGGGGGTAGTAATATTATCTGGGATGTGGTTGACGACAACTCCGATCATCAGGATGAAGTATTAATGAACAGTAAACTGGGAATGGCAGTGATCCAACCGCTTCCATTTATCAATTCCACTCTAACATTATCACATGATGTTGATTATATTTATAATACGATCCATCATTTTGGAGTTGAATATAAATATAGAGATCTGGTTGAGATTCGATTAGGATATTATGATACAAATTTCACAACCGGTCT
>DAOUTP010000321.1 GCA_030626645.1 Candidatus Cloacimonadota bacterium | reverse complement strand
TTTTGATACTGCCGGAAATAACCGAACAGGTTTTCCACAAGAGATCCCGCTTAATTCTTTTGCAGTTCCATCGATCAGTGATATTGATAATAACGGCTTCCCTGAAATATTGATCGGTGGAGAAAATACTTTTGCCATGTTCAATAAAAACGGTGATGTGTTCAAACCAAGCAATGAACTTACTGATCCCGATTCATCCTTTATTGCTTCGGGGATTATCGCCTTAAACATAGATGATGATGATGAGAAAGAGATACTTGGAAATATGTCCCGTAATAGATTTTGTGTGTGGGATAACGTTAATTTCAATGATTTTGAGTTAAATAGAAATTATGATATCTCGTTTGGCAGCCGCAGCCTGAATTATCCGTTGATCTCAGATTTTTCAAGCTCAGGAATAGATGCATTCATTCCTTCCAATAATGGTACAATTTACAAAACAGGCATAACTGCTACACAGGTAGACATAGACGCTGAGATCTGGCAGGTGGAATATGCTAATCTTCAAAGAACAGCTTCAATTCTTACTCCATCGGATGAACCACCGGAAAATGGAAACAAGGTTTTTAATAAAGCTCAAACATATTTTTATCCTAATCCGTTAAGCACAACTTTCAATAAAGCTATTAATTATCATTCTCAAATCCCTGCTGAAACCATAATTTTGCGTATAGAAACATATCAAGATGTTGAAGTGGAAATAAAACTATTTGACATCGCAGCTAACATAATCTATCAAAACACCAGTTCTTGTGAAGCGGGATTCAATAACAAGATCAATATTGATGCATCGGATATGTCATCCGGTGTTTATTTTGCGATATTGAGTGCAAAAGGGAAGGTTGTTAAATTAAAATTTGCTATAGAAAAATAGAATCGTTCTTTAAATTTGTAAATTATTTAAAATAAAGTGTTTTCTGTCATCCTGACGTTTACCAGCCTTTGGCTGGAATCTTGTACGTTGTTCTCTGGAAGGATCTCATTCTTTCACGAGGAGCAAAGCTGAAAGCTCTTCCGAGAGATTCTTCGTTGGCAAGGCTAAAAGAAACCTCAGAAAGACAGTATGTTTTCATTTTGAAAAACACTTAATGGAGGGAAAATTGTTAAGAATAAATAAAATATTGATGATGTTGATCATCTTCAGTTTAGCTGTAGTGCTATCTGCTGAAACTAGCGGAGAATATGGCTTTCAGCTATTAAAGATAGCCTCGGGACCAGAAGGTGCAGCACAAGCAGGAACGGGAGCGTTCTCTTCCGGTGAAGCATACTCTTTTATGCTCAATCCTACTGCAGGATTATTTGCTGGACAAAGAATAATTTCAATCGCACAGAATTATTGGATCTTCGATACGAAACTAAATAGTGCCGGATATATTAATACAAATGGCAAAACATCATTTGGTGTTGCTTATCGTTACCTGGATTATGGTATGCTGGAAAATAGAACAGATACTGGAGAACTTATCGGTGAGTTCCACCCGATGGATCTTATCTTTTCGTTAAACTTCGGTTACCGTATCACGCCAAACCAATATGCAGGAATTAATGCAAATGCGCTTTATGAAAAGATCGACACCGCCTCTAGTTACGGATATACCTTTGATCTTGGCTACACTTACCTTTCATTTATGCAGGGTCAGAAATTCAGTGCTGCCATCAAAAATCTGGGGCAAACTTCGGCGATGGAAAATGAAACAATTGATCTGCCAATTTCATTTGAACTTGGAGTTATTCAAAAATTCAACATTAATACTATTATGCTATTTAGTGAAATTAAGATGATCAAACATATTGATGATGACCAGTTGAGGGCAGTGCTTGGTACAAAAGTTGAGCTGAATAGGATTATAGATCTTAAATTGGGTTATAAACTGAATTTTGATGCGGAAAGTTTTTCTGCCGGTTTTGGTATTAATTTGAAAAAAATATCTATAGATTATGCATATGTTCCATTTGAATATAACGTTAACGATGTGCATGTAATAGGGTTATCATATAAATTCTAATGAGGTGGTTTTATGAAGTTGGTCAGGAACATAATTCTCATATTAACAATTTCTATTTCTCTATGGGGAATAGATTATGTTCCAAATCAGCTAATATTCAAAACAACTTCTGCAAAACAAGTAAATAATAAAACGATCGGTTTAGAAAGTTTTGATAATTTTCTA
>DAOUTP010000014.1 GCA_030626645.1 Candidatus Cloacimonadota bacterium | reverse complement strand
GAAAAACGATCTTATCTGCAGTGCTCAAGGTGATGTCAGACCTCCACCATGGGATGAAGAAGAAGAGTATGTACCAAGTGGAAGTTAAAAAAAAAAAAAGGAGAATTAAAATGAAAAAGAATCTTAGTTTGATCGTATTAGTAGCTTTAGTTGTTTCAGTTATCAATGTTTTTGCTATAATCAATAGCAGTAATGACACATCTATTCAGGCATATGCAAAAAGTAATATTTGTACGGCACAGGGTGATTTTATGCCTGCTCCATTCGATGAAGTGATCGTTGAAGAATTATCAATCGAGAAAAACGATCTTATCTGCAGTGCTCAAGGTGATGTCAGACCTCCACCATGGGATGAAGAAGAAGAGTATGTACCAAGTGGAAGTTAATTAATAAAATATCAAAATTAATTATCTTTTTATGATAAATTTCGTACAGCAGTATGGGGCGATAATAATGCGCCCAATTGTGTTGATAGGTTGGTTTCTGATTTATAAAAAATCCGGAGATTCCCAATTAACTAATTATCATATTCGAATGTTTATGATGTTTCTTCTGATATTTATTATCTGGAATTTTTTTGCGATCCTGTTTTCAGATAACACTAATTTAGCGAGATATATATATCTTTTCTTCTGGGCTACAGCTACAATTTGTGAATTTTTTATTATTGTTAAAGCTCTATTTATATCTTTGAATTTGGAAAAAAGCCAGAATAAAATATTAATAATGATTTTATTAATATTATCCATTCCGGTGATATTAGCGGCAGTATTATCTCATACTAAAAAAACATATAATCCAATAAATACAACAGATTTTTACAATATGATACTGTTATTATTTGGAACTGTTCTTATATTAAGAAATATATTATCTAACGAAATTTTTGTTGATAATATTGAATCTTTTTTTATTTATACCGGATTTGCTTTATACTTTGGGTTACATATTCTAGCGAGTAACACTGTATCAATAAATTTCCAGTACTATTGGTTCTTCGCACAATATGCAACATTGATCAGTTTAATTTATTGGATAGGGAGCGTATTTTTTATATGGAAAATCAAATCCAAGCATTTGTTTTAATCTCTTCTATTGCTTTAGCTCTTTTCGTTTTGATCGGAGTTTATCTGATTATTCGGTTAAAGCTGAATGATATTCTCTTAAAAAGATCAGAGGAGAAACTCAAGAACTTTAATGAAACACTTCAATATATGGTTGCGGAAAAAACCGAAAAATTACAATTATCAGAAAAGAAATTCCGTAATCTTTACGAGCTGAATAAAGAAGTTCTTGAAAACTCACCTGCCGGTATTATTAAATTGAACCGGAAACATGAAATTGACTACATGAATCAGGAAAGTATCTTGCTGCTGTCACCTGATAATAATGGCACAACCGATTTACTTAGTCAATTGATATCAAGAATACCACAATTTAATAGAGCTGGTTGGGCTAGTCTTTTCAACCAATTAAAGAAAGGAAATGAAATTGAGGGTGAAGAGACATTTTCCCAAAATACTGAAAAAAGTATCGTAAAAATCAAAGGAGTACCTATTTTTGAAGAAGGAATATACTCCGGCGCAGTGCTTCTTCTAAATGACAACACAGAGAGTATTTTGGCAGAAGAAAAACTTAGACGTAGCTTAACAATGTTACAAAAAGCAACAGAGGATATTATCCAGGCAATGTCTTATACATCTGAGATCAGAGACCCTTACACTGCCGGACATCAGAAAAAGGTATGTGAATTAGCATTAGAGATCGGGAAAGAATTGAATATCACGGAAGAACAATTACAAGGTGTAAAATTCGCTGCAATGATACACGATATTGGAAAGATATCTGTTCCATCTGATATATTATCTAAGCCAGGAAAGATCGGAATTACTGAATTTGAAGTTGTAAAAGGACATAGCCAAACAGGATACGAACTTCTTGATAAAATCAACTTCCCTTGGCCAATATCAGATATTGTACACCAACATCATGAAAGAATAGATGGGAGTGGATATCCGAACGGACTCAAAGACAAGGATATCCTTCTTGAAGCAAAAATAATTTCAGTTGCCGATACTGTGGAAGCAATGACATCACATAGACCTTACCGACCTGCTTTAGGAATAGAAAAAGCTATCGAAGACATTACTATAAACAAAGGTACATATTTCGATCCCAATGTTGTTGATGCATGTATTAAGATATTTAATAATGGCTTCCAATTTTCTGATTAAATAAGGGTTTTTTTTGATTAATAAAACAATAATTTTTCTATTTCTAATTATCTTAATAAGTTCATTTTGCTATGGTCTGAATGTTCCATACTCTGAAAAACCATTTTATTCAGAGCAAAATCAAATTAGTAATTTCCTATGCAGCATTCCACCTGATTCATCCAAAATTCCACTTGAAACAAATTGTTGGATCTGGCATGATAACGATAACTTATATTTTTCATGGGAAGCAGAAACAGATGAGAATTTTATGGTTGGAAAGTATTCTCCTAACGATGTTTCTGCCCAAGCAGATCAACTTTGTGTGCAAATAATCACAGATCAAATAAATTATTATGCATATGGATTTATTGCTTACCCTTTAGAAAATAGATCCGATTTTGTACGTTCTACTTCACATGCACTAGATTACGACTGGAACAGCACCTACGAATATTCATCAACAAACCTGAATTCAAAATGGATAGTTGTAATGAAAATCCCTCTTAAAGATCTACGGTTCAATGGGAAGCCACCTTACAATTGGAAGATCATCCTATCTCGATATGCTAAAATTGATGATAAGCTCTATACAACACCATTCCTGACGACACAAATGGGAAAAGATTATTTTAGAAAAGCAATAGATATTACTATCAATAAAGATATTCGAAGAAATAGAAATTTTTATTTGCGACCTTTTTCTATTGTAAAATTTGATCTACTTGAGAATGAAACAAAATTTGATCATGAAAATTTTGGTCTTGACCTCTCCGTTAAACCCACCTCTTCTTCAAAACTAAAATTCACCTATAATCCTGATTTCTCAGATGTACCAATTGATGATGAAATAAACGATTTTAATTCTAAATATGCTTCCTTTTATACAGAAAATAGATATTTCTTCATTAGGGATTTTAATGCACTGGGTGTGAGTTCAACAACATTCTATTCACGTCAGATCGTGCAACCGGATTATGCAGTAAAATTCACAGGAAGATCTGGTAATCTAACTTACGGGGTGCTTTCCTCCAAAGTAAAACAGGTTGCTGATGAAGATGGAATTATTATCGATTCCAAAGATATTTATAATATTATTGCAATGAAACCATCAACAGAAAACTTCAGCTTCCAATTTACACTTCTTAACAGAATGAATAAAGATTATCATAATGAAGTGCTGCATTTAAATCCAAATTGGGAATTCCAAAAAGATCAATATCTCTGGTTTGACATGAACATTTCAACCAAGAATACACCTGAAAATGGTACAAGTAATGGATATTTTGGA
The DNA here is from genome assembly GCA_030626645.1 of Candidatus Cloacimonadota bacterium. GTDB lineage: Bacteria > Cloacimonadota > Cloacimonadia > Cloacimonadales > TCS61 > Tenebribacter. Next base: position 13,792 of record DAOUTP010000014.1, on the reverse strand, counting down.
ATTGCAGGATATGATTACAAAAATGATGATTTCAATTTCACTCTAAGCGCAATACAGATGAGCAAAGATTATGCGGTTGATATGGGAAAAATCTATGAGGATGATTATTACGGTTGGAATCTTAATTCTTCTTTGATAAGGGAATTTAAAAATGATCATTTGCGGTCGATCACATCAAATATTAATGTAAGTGAAGAAATTGATAATCATACAAGTGACCTACTAGAACGCTACGCACACTTCGACCTGAACTTGAATTCCAATTATCATTTAAATTTTGAACTTGATTGTGTATCAGTAAAAGAATTGTGGTCTGAGAAATATTTTAATAAATATCAAGTAAGCTTACAGACAACCTGGACTAAACCAAAATTATTTAGTGCCTTTATTGGAGTCAATTATGTGAATTATATAATTTATAGACTTCATGATGATTATCAGGGTCGCTATCTCCAATTGGGATTAAGGGGCATTATTTATAAATACATGTCTTACACAATAACTGCTGATAACATGGTATATTTCAATGTACCCGATGTTGATATTATTGATGATAATTACTGGCTTGCAAATATGGATATTTCTCTAAGTTTATCTAATAATCTTGATCTTACAAGTGGTATTCGTTTCAATAATTATGAAGCTGCAGATTATGATAATTTGGATAATATTTTCTCTCAGCATATTGGTCTTTTTTCTAATCTCCGTTGGCAATTTAAAAAAAGCAGTTATATTTATCTGGGGTATAATTCTGCAAATGATAAAATTAATGAAGTCAATGAATATAGCCATCAGCAAGCTTATTTAAAAATTTCATATTCATTCTAAAGAATATATTTTTAATGTAAAGCTGATACTATTTTTCTAATTTGAATTTATATAATCTCAAGTTATCAGAACCCATTATATTAGATAAAGCTAGATTCTTTTATTTAAGAACATACAAATTCAAAAAACATTTGACATACAATTCCAGTTTTTAAAAACCTACTTTCAAATAAGATCTTTGGGGGAGCATAAATAATTATGAAATTTAAAACCGAGATTGATATTACAATTAACAAATTTATTGGAAAAAAAGGTGTTCTAATCCCTCTTCTGCAAAATGTTCAGGATATAGAAGGTTTCTTATCTAAAGAAGTGATGAGCTACGTTTCAGAGAAAACAGGAATCAAACTTGCACACATTTACGGTGTTGCAACATTTTATACAATGTTCAGATTAAAACCGCAGGGAAGACATATTATTAGAGTTTGCAAAGGAACTGCTTGTCACGTCTCCGATGCTAACTCCATTATGAAAGAAATCAATAATCAATTAGACTTAACTAATGAAGAAGATACCACCAAAGATGGAAAATTCACTGTAATGCAGGTTGCATGTCTTGGTTGCTGCAGTCTTGCTCCTGTTATCATGATAGATGAAAACACATACGGCAAATTAACTCCCGATTCTATTGGGAAGATATTGAAGAGATACGAATAGGGGGATGATTTGAGTTTAGTAATAAAAGTCGGTTTAGCAAGCTGCGGATTAGCGGCAGGTGCTGGTGAAGTTTATGAAGCTATACTAAAACATATTAAGAAAAATAAAATTGATGCCGAAGTAAAAAAGACAGCTTGTATCGGAATGTGCTTCGTTGAACCTCTGGTTGAAATTTATGAAGAAGAGAAGAAATCTATAACATACGGTGATGTAACTCCAGAAAATATTGGAAATATAATAGATGCTTTTTATAAGGGTAACCCGATTGAAGAAAATGTGATAATTTCAAATGTTTTTAAAGGTAGTGAAAATAAAACTTATAAGAAACAAAAAAGGATAGTTCTACGTAATTGTGGGATTATTGATCCTGTTTCAATTAATGACTATCTTGGAAAAAATGGTTACAAAGCTCTCGAGAAATCTGTGAAGGAAATGAGTCGTGAAGATATTATTAATGAGATCAAGGATTCCGGACTTCGTGGACGAGGTGGTGCTGGTTTTCCAACCGGATTGAAATGGCAATTTGCTTATAATGCAAAGAGTGAAAAAAAATACATTGTTTGTAATGCTGATGAAGGAGACCCTGGTGCATTTATGGATAGAAGTGTTTTGGAAGGTGATCCTCACAGTGTAATCGAAGGAATGATCATCGGAGCTTATGCAATCGGTGCTGATGAAGGTTACATCTACTGCCGGGCAGAATATCCACTTGCTATCAAACATCTTAATATAGCTATTGAACAGGCAACTGAAAAAGGATTTTTGGGAAATAATATTTTCGGGTCTGATTTTAATTTTGAATTGCACATCAAGGAAGGAGCTGGAGCTTTTGTATGCGGTGAAGAAACTGCTTTGATGGCATCAATAGAAGGTAAACGTGGAATGCCAAGTATCAGACCACCCTTCCCTGCACAATCAGGTCTTTGGGGAAAACCTACAAATATTAATAATGTTGAAACTTTTGCAAACATAGCCTGGATAATATTAAATGGTGCAAAAGAATATGCTAAATATGGAACGGAAAAAAGCAAAGGAACCAAGGTATTTGCACTAGCTGGAAAGATAAGAAACAGTGGACTTATTGAAGTACCAATGGGAATGTCATTGAAAGAAGTAATTTATGGTGTTGGTGGTGGAATGAAAACCGAAAGACCATTTAAGGGAGTTCAATTGGGTGGTCCTTCCGGTGGTTGTCTTCCTGCTGAGCTTTTAGACACAATTGTAGATTACGATTCGATAAATAAAACCGGTGCTATAATGGGTTCCGGTGGTATGGTTGTGATGGATACATCTACCTGTATGGTCGACATAGCTAAATTCTTCCTTAATTTTACCCAGAATGAATCGTGTGGTAAGTGCACTTTTTGTAGGATTGGGACAAAACGTATGCTTGAAATTCTTACAAGAATATCAGACGGCAATGGTAAAATGGAAGACCTTGATACACTTGAAGAACTTTCAAATAATATAATTAAAAGTTCTCTATGTGGTCTGGGACAAACTGCTCCAAATCCTGTTTTAACAACCTTGAAATACTTCAGAGATGAATATATCGCACACATCAAAGATAAAAAATGCCCGGCTGGAGTCTGCACATCCCTACTAAAATACGAAGTAATTGAAGATAAATGTATTGGATGCACTGTGTGTGCTATGAAATGCCCGGTAAATTGTATTTCCGGAGAGCGGAAGCAAGTTCACAAGATAGATCAGGATGCATGTATTAAATGTGGTGCTTGTTATGATGCATGTAAATTCGATGCTATCAAGAAAGGATAATTGAAATGATTACTATAAAAATAAATGGGAAAAAAGTTAAAATCGAAAAGGGTAACAAGATTCTGGATGTTGCAAAAGAAAATGGAATTGAAATCCCTACACTCTGCCATGATAAAGAGTTATCACCATATGGTTCATGCTGGGTCTGTGCAGTTAAAGTAAAAGACAGAAAGGGTTTCGTAACCGCTTGTGGAACCGAAGCATTAGATGGAATGGAGATTGAAACTGATTCTCAGGAAGTGCATAAAGCTCGTAAAATGGCTTTGGAGCTTCTACTTTCAGATCATTACGCAGATTGTGAAGCACCGTGTAAAACAGCCTGCCCAAATCAAGTCGATATCCAAAGTTATGTTTCATTAATAGCGAATGGGCAACATCAGGAAGCTGTAAAAGTGATTAAAGAGACATTACCGATGCCTCTTTCTATTGGAAGAGTATGTCCTGCCTTTTGTGAAGAAGAATGCCGTAGATCTATCGTCGAAGAACCTGTTGCCATCCGTCAGCTAAAAAGGCATGCAGCTGATTTTGATATATTCAATAAAACACCTTACATTCCGAAAAAAGATGCAGACAATGGAAAAAAAGTGGTTATAGTTGGTGCTGGTCCTTCCGGGCTTACTTGTGGATATTATCTTTCCAATAAAGGTTATGACATAACTGTTTTGGAATCTGCTCCAAAGGCAGGTGGCTGGTTAAGATACGGCATTCCTGAATACAGGCTTCCAAAGAGAATTCTGGATAAAGAGATCAGACTCATGTGCAAGAACGGCATGAAGATCAAATATAAAACTGAATTGGGAAAAGATATAACTCTTTCTGAATTAAATGAAAAATATGACGCAGTTTTCCTTGCGATAGGCGCACAAAATGCAGTTCCAATGAGAGTTAAGGGAAGTAATCTAGATGGATGTTTTCTTGGAGTTGATTTCTTAAGAGATCTAACATTGGGAAAAAAGATCAAGCTTGAAAAGAAAGTAGCTGTTATTGGAGGTGGTAATACAGCCATAGATTGCGCTCGAACTGCAGCAAGAATGGGTGCAAATGTCACTCTTGTCTATCGTCGAACAAGACAGGAAATGCCTGCTGAAGCTTATGAAGTAGATGCTGCGGAAGAAGAAGGGATCAAATTCCATTTCCTTACCAACCCGGTTGAAAATATTGGGAAGAAGGGTAAGCTGAAGTCAATTAAAATGGAGAAAATGAAACTCGGCGAGCCAGATGATAGCGGCAGAAGAAGACCTGAACCTACAGGTGAATTTTTCAAAGAAGAATATGGCGCGGTAATCGCAGCAATTTCTCAAAAACCAGAAATCGACTTTGTTGCTAAAAAAGAAAATCAGATAAAAGGTAAGGAACTGTCATTAACAAGATGGGATACAGTTATTGCTGATGAAGAAACACAATTTACAGGACTTGGAAACATCTTTGCAGGTGGTGATTTCCGCAGAGGTCCCGCTACTGCAATTGAAGCTATCGCGGATGGTAGAAAAGCTGCTGAAGCAATCGACAGACATCTGAATAGCAAACCTCTGATAGGCTCGATAAAACTTTTCGATTCCAAAAAAGAAAAGAAGCTGAAAGATGTTGACCCAAAAGAATTTGAACAATATGAAGAAATCCCACGTTTTAAAATGCCGGAATTAGAACCCAGGTTGAGAGCTTCCAACTTTAAGGAAATAGAACTTGGATTTGAAGAAGACGAAGAAGCACGCGCAGAAGCTGATCGTTGCTTGGAATGCGGCTGTCAAGTCAATGAAACATGTGATCTCCGCAGGTTTGCAACTGATTATAAGATTGAAGTTGATCTCTTTATGGGTGATAAAAACAAGCATCCTATTGATGACAGTCATCCCTTTATTCGTCGTGATGCGAATAAATGTATTAATTGTGGTCGCTGTGTTAGAATTTGTGCTGATGTTCAGGGACCTGGTGTATTGGGTTATATCTATAGAGGGTTCACAACTTATGTAGCACCTGAATTTGGAGATAGTCTTTCCAAAACAAACTGCGAGATATGTGGTAAGTGTATTGAAGTATGCCCGGTTGGAGCCTTACTCCCTAAGAATTCGAATATCAAACTTAATCCTCATCTAAGTGAGAAAACAATCCAAAACTGTGGTCTTTGCGGAACAGGCTGCAATATTGAAGTCAGTGTTCAAGATAACAGAGTTACAATAGTTGAACCTGCAGATAAAGAAACTTTCAACCAGAGAGATCTTTGTTTTGACGGTAAATTCGGTTGGCAAATATTTGAAGATGAAGAGAGGATCAAACATCCTTATCAAAGAAAAGATGACCTGTGGATTCCAATAAAAAACATAGATAAAGCTGCAAAAATGATTGAAGAAAAATTGCAAACTGCTGAATCTAAAATGATATATATTTCTCCAACTTCATCAATTGAAGAGACACTATTGATACAGCATATAGCAAAAAAGATTGGCTCAGAAATATCTTCTCTATCCATCTATGATAGCTTTGTTGATAACCTGTTTGATACCAATCTTTATACTAAAACTTATGATGATCTTGAACAAGCTGAATATATCGTTTTAGTAGGAAAAATAAGTAAGGTTTATAAAACAATTGCTCGTAGATTACAGAGGAAAGGTGCAAAATTAATATTGATCACAAACGAGACTGGGGACTTCAATGATTTCGCTGATGGATTACATAATGATGAACCTATTGTAAAGATACTGGAAAAAATCCTGCAATATAATATTGATCAGGTTAAAGATGAGATGGATGATTTTGATGATGAAGAACAAAATGTTGAACCGTTGAAGCTTGACCTTCCAGAAAAAACGGTATTCATCTATAATCGTGACTTTATCTCGGAAGAAATAATTTGGAATATCTGGGCGATATCATCACTGGTTTGTAATTTTGAAAAGGGATCTGGCATATTTCCAACTTCTAAATTCAATAATTTACGTGGATTCCAGAAACTGGGGATTAATGCAGGTGGACCGAGTAATCATAATTTCGTTCTTTTCTATGGTGAATTACCATGTGAAGAGCAGAAGAAACGCATAAAAAACAGTAACTTTATTGTATCGGTCAATACTCATATCGATGATGCAGACTCTTCACATTTGCTCTTACCTAAAGCATCATATCTTGAAATGGACTCAACTTCAATTGCAGATGATGGTAGAATTTCGAGCTTTAAGAACCCAAAAAATTCAACTATCCATAATGAACTTCTTCGTATCTTCAAGAAAGCCGGATTACTTACTGCACAAGAAGCTAAAATTTCGTTCTGGAATAAAAAAGCCAAAGCATTCTTAGAAGAAAAAGTGAAAGCAAGAACTCTATCTAACCAGGAACTTATTGATTACTTATATACAATTGAGAATATGAACTTTGATGCACCTAAACAAGCTAGTGTTCAGAAGAAACGAATAACAAAACTTAAGAAAATGGCTAAGTAGTGAAAGCAAATAATTCAGGGGTGGATGACCATCCCCATTTTTAGCAATCATACACATTAATAAATTACTTGCGTTAATTCATTATTCTTTTTTATTTAGTTAAATCTTAATTTTTAAGGGATATTATGCGGAATTTTGTTATATTTATTATAATTCTCTGCTCTGTTAGTTTTTTGATAGCAGGTACTAGAATTGATAGTTTGGAAGTATATTTGAAGACAGCCGATCAAGATGAAAAGGTTGTTATTCTAAATAAACTTTCACAAGCATATCAGGAAATATCCGCTCGTAAAAGTATAACATATGCCCAATCGGCTCTTCAAATTTCTCAAGAATCTGGTATTAGGATAGATATTGCTACATCGCTTACAAATCTAGGTTCAGCTTATTATCATCTCGGCAATTATAATAAAGCTCTGGAGTTTCATTCTAAATCGCTTGAAATATATCAACAACTTGCAGATAAATCAGGAATGCTGATCGCTAATAATTGTATTGGTCGTGATAATGAAAAACTTGGCAATTATGATCAATCTTTAAATTTCTTTCTTATCTCATTAAAACTAAGTAATGAAATTAATGATCAAAATGGTATCTCAATGGGACTCAACAATTTAGGAAATCTTTATCACTCATTGAATAATTACGATAAAGCTCTCGAATATTACCAGCAAGCACTTGATCTAGAAAAGGATAGTGGAAATAAAAAAGAAATCTCTTTAGCGCTAAATAATATTGGGATCATGTATACGAATCGTGGAGATTATTCAAAATCTCTAGAATACTATAATCAATCTTTACAAATCGAACAAGAACTTGGTAATATAAAAGGTATTTCATCAGTTCTGAATAATTTGGGAATTGTTCATCAAAAATTAAATGAATATGATAAAGCACTGAACTACTTCCAAAGATCACTGGATCTGATCCTGGAAACAGGCAATCAATATGGAATTGCCGAAACATTTATCAATATTGGTCAATTGCAGATATTGATGAATAATATGGCTGACGCATACGCAAATATTAGCCAAGGTCTTAAATTTGCTACTGCTATTGGAGCACAACAGCTAATAATGAATGGATATCTAGCACTGTCAGACTTCTATAAAGTAAATAAAAATAGTGAAGAATCACTTCGATATTTTAGACTTCACACAAAAATTAAAGATGAAATTTTCAGTGAAGAAATGACTCAAAAAATAACAAACATGCAGGCACAGTTTGAAATGGGTGAAAGAGAGCATGACTTTGTTCAATTAGAAAAAAACAATCAAATAATGGAGCTACAAACAGAAAAAAAGAATCTGTATTTATTATTACTTCTTGCCAGTCTATTCATGGTCACTGGTTTTTCAGTAGTTCAATATAATCGAAATAAAAACAAAAAAAACAACAATTTAATATTGCAAAATGAAATTCTTGATAGAATGTCAGCAGAAAAAAGATTAATAAAAAGATTGAAAATTGAGAAGGTCATCACAAAAATATCTTCTAGATTTATTAATGTTTCGGATTTTGACGCAGCTGTTGATGAAACATTAAAAGAAATTGGTAGGATGTGTGAAGCAAGTCGCTCCTACCTTTTTTTACTGGATAATGATAAAAACACATTAGATAACACTCATGAATGGTGCAAAGATGGTGTACAACCTCAAGTAAGCAATCTGCAGGATATTCCTACCGATTCATTACCATGGTGGATGAATAAATTAGAGAATGATGAGGTAATCCATATTGCAGATGTTTCTAAAATGCCAACTGAAGCTCATCAAGAAAAAAAATCACTTCAAGATCAGAACATTAAGTCCTTATTAGTTCTACCGATGAGATCTGCAAACAATCTGATCGGTTTCATGGGATTTGATAATGTAACTAAAGCTGAAGAATGGAAGGAAGAAGAGCTTTCACTCCTCAAAATTTCTACTGAAATTTTAGGAGTCTATTTTGAAAAAAGAGAGATCGACAATAAATTAGAACAAGCTTATTTTGGATTAGAAAAACGAATTCATGACAGAACTAGAGAATTGGCTGAAACAAATCACGAACTACAAGTTGAAGTTACTGAAAGGAAGCGAATAGAGATCCAACTTAATGATAGTTTTCTCAAGTTAAAAAAAGCTATTGAAGAGACCATAAATGCCTTCATCTCTGCAGTTGAAATTCGTGATCCATATACTGCTGGACATCAGCTTAGAGTCGCAAAATTAAGCTATGAAATTGCAAGTGAAATGAAATTGAATAAAATGCAGCTTGATGCAATACGAATTGCTGCAATTCTTCACGATATTGGCAAAATTTATATCCCAAATGAAATTCTCTCTAAACCATCTGCACTTACAGAAACAGAATTCAGCGTGATCAAGAATCATCCTCTTGCTGGTTACGATATATTAAAAACAATAGATTTTCAAATGCCAATCGCTAAAATTGTATATCAGCATCATGAGAAAATTAATGGTTCAGGTTATCCACAAGGTCTTATTGGAAACGAAATTATGTTGGAAGCAAGGATCGTTAATGTTGCTGATGTTGTAGATGCAATGATTTCCCAACGTCCCTATCGTTCTTCACATGGCATTGACAATGCACTTGAAGAGATCACAATTAATGCGGGTATCCTGTACGATCCGGAAGTAGTAGAAATTTGTTTGGATTTATTCAATGAAAAAGGATTCCAATTCGAAGAGATTAAAATAAGAACTGCTCCGAGATAATTTTTTTCGTTGGCTCAGCTAAATAATATTATGTTAGGTACATATATAATCAAACCAAATGGAGTATTATGGAAAAGATCGTAAATGCTCTTTTAGCTGCAATTGAAATTTGGGATCCATATACTGCCGGACATCAAAAAAGGGTTGCAACTCTATCACTTGCCATTGCCAGAGAAATGGGTTTTAATCCGAAACAACTGGATACAATGAGGATTTCAGCAGTTCTACATGATATTGGCAAGATCAATCTTCCAACCGAGATATTATGCAAGCCCGGTAAATTGGTTCCATGTGAATATAATCTTATTAAAATTCATTCAGAAGCGGGATATCAAATATTAAAGAAAATCGATTTCCCTGAAAAGATAGCTGAGATCGTTTATCAACATCATGAATCTTTAGATGGAAGTGGTTATCCACGCGGACTTAAGGGAGATGAAATTTGCACAGAAGCTAGAATTTTACATATAGCTGATGTTGTTGAGGCAATTTCCTCAAACAGACCTTACAGACCTGCTAATGGAATTGAGGATGCTTTACAAGAAATTGAAAATGATGTTAATGGCAAGTATGATACAGATGCTTGTAAAATATGTTTAAGTTTATTCAGAGATCAAAATTTCGAACTCAAGGAAATTCAGTTGCGGGATATTGAAAGAACATAAAGTTGAAGAAGAAAAACCGTAACAATAAAGAAAAGGAATGAATAAATGGAACCGATCTATCTTGATTATAATGCGACCACACCGATAGATCCGGAAGTTGCTAATACAATGATACCGTTTCTAAAACAGAAATTCGGGAATCCTTCCAGTTCTCACTGGTTTGGAGTAATTACCAGAAAAGCAGTAATTAATGCCAGAGAACAAATTGCAGATCTTATCAATTGCAAGCCGGAAGAAATTGTATTTACCAGCGGTGGGACTGAATCGAATAATTATGCTTTAAGAGGATATGCTTTTGCAAACCGCCATAAAGGAAACCATATAATCACATCTGCAATTGAACATCCAGCTATAATTGAGGTTTGTAAATATCTGGAAAAACACAACTTCAAAGTAACTTATCTGCCTGTTGACAGAAATGGATTAATCTCGGTTAAATCTGTGAAAAAAGCAATTACCAAAGATACAATTCTTATCTCAATTATGCATGCCAATAATGAAGTCGGCACAATCCAACCGATATCAGAAATTGCAGAAGTTGCAAATGAAAATGGAATTTGCCTGCATACTGATGCAGCTCAATCTCTTGGTAAAATTCCGGTTGATGTTTCGGAACTTAATGTTGATCTTCTTTCTATTGCCGGACATAAAATATATGCGCCTAAAGGCATTGGAGCACTTTACGTTAAACAGGGTACAAAACTTGAAAAATTGATATTTGGAGCTAAACAGGAAAATGGATATCGAGCAGGAACTGAGAATATTCTTGCGATCGTTGGTTTAGGAAAAGCTTGTGAGATCGCTAAACTTAAACTTTCTCAGAATTATGAACACATGAAAAATATGCGTGATAGATTATGGAATGGATTGGTCAAAGAAATTCCGGATATCAGATTAAACGGGCATCCGGAAAAGAGACTACCTAATACTTTGAACGTAAGTTTCTTGAATATGAATGACTATTTTCAGCTTTCCATGTTTCTTGAGATCGCGGCTTCAGCCGGAGCAGCTTGTCATCTCAATGATATTGAACTTTCTCCAGTTCTGGAAGCTATGAACGTACCAATAGAATATGCTAAGGGAACTATCCGTTTTTCAACCGGTAAGATGACAACTATAAAAGAGATAGATGGTGCAATAAAAAAAATAATTGAAATTTATAATGCGCAAATAGGATAACAACTTTGGCTGTTTTAAACATTGAGATAAAAGCAAAATGTAAGCACCCTGAAAATATCCGAAATATTCTTAAAGAAAATAATGCGTTTTTCAAGGGTACAGACAACCAGAAAGATACCTATTTTAAAGTTAAGAACGGACGCCTTAAAATGAGAGAAGGCAATATTGAATACAGCCTTGTTTATTACGACAGAGAAGATATCTCCGGTCCCAAGCGTTCCGATGTTCTTTACTATCATCCCAGAAAAGAAGACCTTGTGAAACAGCAACTTCAAAAAGCAATTGGTACTCTAATAGTCGTGAACAAAAAAAGAGAAATTTACTATGTTGATAACATAAAATTTCATATTGATGAAGTTGAAGAGTTGGGCAATTTTGTAGAAATTGAAGCTATTGATAAAACAGGAAACCTTGGAGCAGAAAAACTTTACGAGCAATGCAGAGAATACCTTTCATTATTCCAAATACAAGATGAAGATTTGATCACAAATTCTTATAGTGACATGTTAATGAAAAAGAACCTGCAGATTATTGAGGGAACAATTAAGCAAGCTGTAGAAATTTCAAAAAAGATACCGGAACTGGAAAATCCTTATGAAAAAGTTGAGTATGAAAAAAGATTGAAAAACAAAAAGCATCTCATTCTTATTGCTTATTGGAAAGGAAAACCTGCCGGATTTAAGGTCGGTTATCAGATTGATGATCACTTCTATTCCTGGATGAGTGGAGTTATTCCTGAATTTAGAAGAAAAAATATCGCTAAAGAATTAGCACGTTCCCAACAAAAATGGATCGAAGAGAAAGAAATAAAATTAATTAAAATGAAAACACGTAATAAACACAAAGCCATGCTCCAATTTGCACTATCTAATGGATTCTACATAACTGGTCTGGAAAAACACGATAATTCAGAAGAAAGCAGAATATTGCTGGACAAAGAAGTGTAGCCCTCTGGGTTGTTACTAAAAAGTAAAGCATTAGAGAGTTAAAAAAAATGAGAAAATTTAAAGTAATATTTATCTTAATATTGATCTTCGTTAGTATAAAATTAGCTGCAGATAAAATGGATTATATTCTTGGAATTAACGCAGCCGTTTATTATCCTGAATATCCGGAATACAAATACGATAAACCTGTTCTTGGTTTTCAGGCACAATTGGATCTTTTTAATATTATTGATGTAATGGGTATCGGTGGAGCTACATTTCAAAAGATCTATACGTTTGATGATAGATTCAGTTTGATGAGATCATATAATATTTATCTTCATATTTTTGCAAATTACTCAACTGAAGATTCATACTTTACTTATGGATTTTATGGTGGTGTTAAACGTACTGAGATAAATTATGAGGATTACAAAACATCAAATGAGATGAGCACAATAATTCATAGACCTCTGTTAGGTTTTCACTTTGCTTCCGAGAAATGGGGAATGGACATCAGTTGGACACAAGCCGAGAGCAGAAAACCTATTCTGGTATATGAACTAAAATTACGTAATTCAAGAGGAATAATAATGCGCATCGGAAGAGTAAATAGAGGTGTAATAACCGGTATTGATTCTGAAATGTATGTTCTCCTCGGTTTTGAGTTTTTTAAGTAATTCATGAAAGATCTGTCCATCTCTGCAATTAGTGCAAATCTATATGCAATCCCAATCGTATTGATCACGATCATTTGCCTGGTCTTTCCATTTGTATTAATTTGGGATTGGCAGATTTTTACCAAAGGATTTCTTTCTATCTATCTGGCTCTTCCCTATTTTATAATTGCTTTCATTCTGGGATCTTTTCTTCATGAAGTTTTTCACGCAGTTGGGTTCCTGATCTTTGGTAAACTCAAGATCGAAATAGTTCAGATTGGCATAAAATGGAAATATCTCACACCATTTGCTCATTGCAGGATCCCGCTCAAAGCATCTGTTTATCGCATTGCATTACTTTTACCGGCAATTCTATTAGGCATTATTCCATCTCTTGTTGCTTTAATTATTGGAAAGAGCTGGCTACTTATTTATGGAACTCTTTTTACAGTTTTAGCCGGTGGAGATTTTCTGGTTTATTGGATCATTAGGAAAGTAAAAAACGATGATTTGGTACAAGATCATCCCGAAAGATGCGGATGTTATATAATTAATAGGTAATAATTAATATTTGATATGTTCTTAGTCATTCTCGCAGAAGTGGGGATCCATGAATTAAACAAATCCTTCGTCCTTCCCCGATTAATTGGGGATCAGGATAATATCTTTAATTAATTTAATCTTTACTTCTTTTAAAATAATCTAAAACTCCCAGTGACATTAAAACACCAATTGCAGCGAAAATAACTCCAAGAGTTGTTAATACAATTGCCAGAATGCTTTGTTTTCCTATTAAGAATTGACCTATAATGCTCAAAGCAAGCCCAATTGCTGTAAATTTTAGTGCATTTAATTTATTGATCTTTATTTCCATAATTAACCTTATGGAGAAAATTTAAGTAGATCTGTTATTCAGGCAAGTAATAACTAATTGACAGTTAATTT
>DAOUTP010000121.1 GCA_030626645.1 Candidatus Cloacimonadota bacterium | reverse complement strand
CACTTGAGCCAGAATTAAAAAAAATGCTACTTGAAGAAGATCCTGGAAACTTAAATGATTATGGATGCGCACTAAATTTTATATTAAACGGAAACGAAACATTATCTGATTTAATTCTAATACCAGGTTTTTTTGAAATTTGTTCGAATAAGTACTTAAGAGCAATTTTCGGTGGTTTTGAATGGATATTTTCTTTGCAAAAAAATGAACAAAGTGTTTGTAATGATTTTTATATAACTAAAACTGGTGATTTTCAAATGATGCTAAGAGAAGCTAATAAAATGAAAACTTTAAAAATTTATGCTGATAAATTAAAGTCAGCTGGGAAACTTGAATAATAAAATTGCCCATAACAAGCGTGTCGGCAGTTTGGTCTCGCAGTGCTTTTGTCCTGAACCTTCCGGTTCAGGGTTTAGCGGTTTGTTCGGTCGTGTTGGGATCGTTCCGATCCCGCAGCGTGCTGGAACATTAGCAGCAACTTAGAAAATAGGAGGAAAAATGAAAAAGCAAGTATTTCTGATCATCGTAATTAGTTTTTTAGGGCTAAATTTGTATGGACAACTTATTCCTGATGAAAACTTCAAAGAAAAAATTAATCAAAACCTGGGTCAACCACCAGATTATGAACCAACAATTGAAGACCTAAATGGAATAACCGGTACATTGTGGGCATTTCTTGCTGGAATATCATCAATTGAAGGAGCTCAATATTTAGTTAATGTTACTTCTCTTGAATTATTTGTTAATCAAATAGATGATATCTCTGCTGTTTCCAATTTAATGAATTTGGCTACTCTTAATTTAATGGATAATCAAATCAGTGATATTTCTGCGGTTTCTGGATTGAATAATTTAACTTCTCTTAATTTAGATGAAAATCAGATTAGTGATATTTCTGCTGTTTCTGAATTGAACAATTTGACTTATCTTAATTTAAATGAAAATCAAGTTAACGATATTTCTGCGGTTTCTGAATTGAACAATTTGACTTATCTTAATTTAAATGAAAATCAAGTTAACGATATTTCTGCGGTTTCAGGTTTAACAAATTTAACATCTCTTCATTTTTATGCTAATCAAATCATTGATATTTCTGCTGTTTCCGATTTAACTAATTTGACTTCTCTTAGCTTATCCTCTAATCAAATCAGTGATATTTCTGCGGTTTCCGATTTAACTAATTTGACTTCTTTTAATTTAGGCGGTAATCAAATCATTGATATTTCTACTGTTTCTGGATTGACAGAGTTGACTGGTCTTATTTTAGCTGGTAATCAAATAAGTGACATTTCTCCTGTTTCTGGATTAACCAATTTAACGACTCTTAATTTAGTTGAAAATCAAATCAGTGACATTTCTGCGGTTTCCTATTTAATAAATTTGACTCTTTTATATTTAAATTCTAATGAAATAAGTGATATTTTTGCTCTTGTTGAGAATACCGGACTCGGTTCTGGAGATACAATATTTTTAATTAATAACTTTCTTTCTCAGGAAGCACTTGATGTTCACATTCCAATTTTGGAAGACAGAGAATTTGAAGCGTTGATTTATTCATCAAATCCAAATGTTTACGCTGCTTGCTACCCTAATCCTGTTCGGAATGCAATAGAAGTTCCAATAGATACTACTTTGGAATGGAGCGGAAATTTTCCAACTCGAGAAGTAACTTATGATGTATGGTTAGGAGAGACAAGTGAAAACCTACTAAATGTTGGAACAGGTACAGTTATCAACAACACACTTTATTCTTTTACTCCAAATTTGAATGAAGATACAAATTATTGGTGGCGAGTAAGAGCAATTACAGAAACAGATACAATATGGAGTGGTCTGTGGCATTTTGCTGTTGGAAATCCAGTTTCTACTGACAATCAAATCTACTCTTTAAACGCTTCTCAAATAGTTGGTAATTTTCCTAATCCTTTCAACCCATCCACAACAATTAGATATAATCTTAATGACTCCGGTTTTATAAGAATTGAAATATTCAATATCAAAGGTCAGATGGTTAATTCATTAGTTAATCAATATCAAACTGCGGGAGAAAAATCAATTTTTTGGAATGGAAGTGATACTTTAAATAATGAAGTTAGTTCTGGTATGTATTTTTTTAAATTGAATGTTAGTGGAAAAACTCATTCTATAAAAAAATGCTTGCTATTGAAATGAAAAGGATGCTGCTAATAGGTGTATCTGTAGATTTCCACAGCATACACAGAACATTAGCAGCAATAAAATTTTATTAAAAGTAAGGAGAACTGAATGAAAATGACAATTTGTCTAATAGGAATGCTAGCTTTTTTATCTGTAGCGCAAGCACAAGTTATTGAAACGCAAAGGTTAATCTCAGATGATATAGCAGCAGAAGATTATTTTGGAAGTGCTGTTGCCGTTTCAGGAGATTATGCAATTATTGGTGCTTGTTACGATGATGAAAATGGAGAAAATTCCGGATCTGCCTACATTTTTCACAATAATGGAGGGACATGGGAACAGTATCAAAAGATTACTGCCTCAGATGGTCAAACCAATGATTTTTTCGCCTTAACCGTAACTATCTCAGGTGATTATGCATTTGCAAATTCATTATGGGGGAATAACTATGCAGGAAAAGTCTACGTATTTTATAATGATGCGGGAACCTGGACTGAAACATCAATACTTATTGCCTCTGATGGAGAAGCTGAAGATTTTTTTGGAACTTCAATGAGTATATCCGATGATTATGCAATTATTAGTGCATATGGTAATGATGACAGTGGAAGCGAATCCGGTTCTGCCTATGTTTTTTATAATGATGAAGGAATCTGGACAGAGACAACAAAACTTACAGCGTCTGATGGTAATGAAAATGACCGTTTCGGAATATCGGTTGGTATATCCGATGATCATGCTATTATTGGCGCTGATGGTAGTGCAAATAATAGTGGAGCAAATTCAGGTACGGCATATATCTTTTACAATAATTTAGGAGATTGGGAACAAACTCAACAAATAGAGTCGTTAGATGCAGTACTTGGGGACCGATTTGGGGCATCAGTGAGTATTTCAGGAGAATATGCCGCTATTGGAGCAGATTATAAAAGTGATGACGGAACTTGGTCTGGTGCTGCATATGTTTTTGGGCGTAATTCAGGTATATGGGAACAAGACATAAAACTAACTGCATCTGATGCAGGTGTACAAAAGCATTTTGGGAACTCAATTGATATTGCAGGCGATATCCTCATAGTAGGCTCCAATGGAAATATAGCTTTTACACCTTACATTGCAGGTTCTGCTTATATGTTTAAGAATATTTTAGAAAGTTGGCAAGAAACAGCAATCTTGCAGGCATCTGATATAGCCAATGAAGATCAGTTTGCTTATGTTGTTGATTTCTCAGATGACTTTGCATTTATAGGTAGTCCTCGCAACGATACGAATTATGAAGATGCCGGTGCTGTCTATGTTTATGAATTAATTTCCACTACAGGTTATATTGCCGGTACAGCCACCGATAATGAAGGGAATTTGCTGGAAAATGCCGAGATCACTGCTGGAGCATATAACACATATACAGGTATTAATGGTGAATATGAAGTTGAAGTAGAAGCTGGTGACTATACTGTTTCCTGCTATTTGGAGGGATACGTTATTCCAGAGAATGTTCAAGTAACTGTAGTTGCTACAGAGACTGTAACAGCAGATTTTGTATTAGTGGCTGTAGTTAATGCCGACAATTATCTCTTAGCAAAAGGTCTTACACTTCTTGACAACCATCCTAATCCATTCAATCCATCTACAACAATTAAATTTTCTATCCAAAATGATTCTAATGTTGATCTTTCCATTTACAACATTAAAGGGCAGAAGATAAAATCCCTTTTAAGTGATCAAATAGCAACTGGAGAGCATTCAATCATATGGAATGGAGAAGATGCTTCTGGAAAACAAGTAAGCTCAGGAGTGTACTTATACAAGCTGAAAGTTAATGATAAAGCTGAATTAGTTAAGAAATGTATTTTATTGAAATAGGAAATGCTGCTAACAGGCGTGTCAGTGGGTAGTATATTTGTTCTTTTCGGTTTGAATCTGCCGATTCAAACGGCTGGTCGGTTTGTTTTGGGCGTGATCCGGCAACTGCCGGATTCCCGCCGCACACGCCAAACATTATAGCCAAGTGAAAATAATTATTGGAGGAATTCATGAATAATGTTAATTTGAAATTTGTCATAGGATTATTTGTAATTATGATTTTAATTTTGGGATGCTCTTTATTTAATAATGGAAATGATAAGGAGGATATTCCTCTTGTTGGTCCTTATCAGGTTGATTTTGATAATTATGAATATACACTGGCTTTAATTTGTGATACGTATGAAAGTGGAGAAGATTTAATTTTCATTATGCCAACCTCTAGTGGTCCTGACTCACTAAGCGTCGATGATGTTAGCTTACAGATTAATGGCAATGATGTTGAGTTAGCTCCATTTTTTTATGCATTTTTAGCAATATATCCATGTTTAGAAGGTGAATACTACGATTTTATATTAACTATTAATGGTGAAAGTTCCACAGCTACTCTGCAAAGACCATACTCAGTTAATATTTCTTTTCCGGATTCACTCATCATTGGAGAACAATATCTAATTGAATGGAATATTTCAATTAACAATTTAAATCAGGGATTTATAACTGAAACAGAAATAACAAATGAAAATTATGATGAATTGATTTATTATGAACTCGATCCTTCAATTCGTGAATTCTTATATACTAATGATTGGTTAGATAGTCTTGATATAGAAGAAGGTTACATTTCTTTAGCTCTTAGTCAATGGAATTGTGCTCAAAATAATGATGTTTATTTTGTTAGTGAATATTATCTTGAAGAGAATTATTTTCTATCCGGTATGAAATCCACGCATGATCCAAATATCACAATAAATAAAATAATTGAAAGAATTACAAAAAGACTAAAGTGATTCATAAGTTTATACTTGGCTATAACTCTGCTTTTGTAGTTGTTGTGTCTTATTATGTTTAAACTTCAAGAGAAGTTAAATTTAGGGAGTTGTGTTATGTATTGTCTGCAGGATAATTCCGCAACACGCAGTTCCCGATAAACAACAATCCTAAAATCCTGCTCTCCGATTCCATCTATCTTTAAAATCAAATAGATCAATACTTAATGGTAGTGAAGTTAGGTTTTCGCTAATTCTTTCAATCCGTTCTTCAATTTGTTCCTGAGTATAATGTTCGTTATTTGTTTTGGAGGATGAGTGTTTTAATCTTTGCAATAAATTCAGCATTTGTCTGCCATCATAACCTGCTCGTGATGCGTAAAGAACTGCCAGTTCATCAGCTTCTTTTTCATAAGAATGCAATCTTCCGCTCACAATTGTTTCGTAGATATTAAAGCAGAGTTCTTCCATTTCCTGCTCAACACTCAGGAATTCCTTATCCTGTTCTATTCCCATTGAATCCATCTCTTCGTCCATTTCGCCATAAGCATTATCCGCCATAATATGATGTTTACGCTCTTCCATTTCCAACATACCATGATGTTGTGCAACATGAGCAATTTCATGAGCCAATACGCAAGCCAGTTCGGCTTCTGTCCTTATCATTTTCAGCATTCCCAGCGTAATAAAAACGATCCCACCCGGACATGAATATCCATTAACCTCATCAATATCCAATATGAAGAATTTGTAATTAATATCATAAACATCGGTAGCTTCAACCACAATGTTACCGACCTGATTCACATATTCAGTTAATGCTGCATTATTATAAATTCCAATTGAAGCGATCCGTGAGGCAATTCCAATTCCCATACCTTCTTCCGGGAATGTGAAATAGTCTTTTACTTCCGTTTCAGGGATAATGAATCTTTTATAGTTTGCTTCCCGATTGAAACCGAGATATGTTTCTTTCCGGAAGTTTTTG
>DAOUTP010000075.1 GCA_030626645.1 Candidatus Cloacimonadota bacterium | reverse complement strand
TGCTCCTTTACTTCTTTTATTATTGACACTTATCTTATCTTTATCCAATTTCGACTTTGCATAAAGTAAATTGCTTTATAAGGAAACGAAATTGAAATTGAACATTGATTTAAAAGAATTGGAATTTGGCTAAGGAGAGTATACAATAACTTTTTCCGAAAAGTTATTGTATACATTTTTGGTATAACTATAGGTTAGTTATGTCTACATTTTATATGGGTGTGGCGTACATATGTTAGGTGCTTAGATTATTAGAATTATTGGGAGACTTAAAAGTGAAAATAGTTAAAGATGGTCGTTGGTCGATATTTATCGATATTGAAGGTTTTTCAAATTTTGATGAAAATAGGCAATATTCATCTTTTGATTTTCTATTATGCTCAATTTATAAAATTGCGACAATGGCTTTTCCTAATGAGCCTGAAAGACTTTTTGTTCATCACATTGGAGGTGATGCATTACTAATTGTTTCATCTCACCCCGAATCTGATTTATCTAGAGCAATTTCGATCGCAACAACAATTCATAGATCATTAATCCTTAATGGCATAACTTGTAAAACAGGAATTTCAGTTGGTGACTTTGCTGATATATCGGGTTGTTGGATTAACTTCAACGAACTTGCTAGTAAAAATCAACCTCGAAACGAATTGTTTGGAGCTTCTATTCCAGAACCAATTGACCACTCTAAAGTCATGATTGGTGAAAGTTTTATGTTCCTAAGACCAGTATTGGGGACAAGTTTTATATCAGCCTATCATGCCCAAAGTAAGGGACCAAGTGGCCCAAATTTAATTGTACCAAATTACTTATCTCATAAAATACCAAAGGATTACTCGACTTATCAAGTAGACGAAGAATTTACTCTTATTAATTGGTCTATATTAATAACAGATAATATTGATTTGATTTCTAAGAATATCAATGATACTAAATTAGTAGACTGTAAATTAATTCAAAAGAAATTAACTGAATACTTGTTAGCAAACCAAAAAGGTCCATCTGAGAAGTGGTTAGCTAATGCCAAAATACTGGAAAATGAAGAAATCTAATCACCTAACAAACGTGTCAGCGGGTAAGCTGGGTAGTTTGTTTCGTCTGAATCGTTCCGATTCAAACGGCTGGTCGGTTTGTTTCTGGCGTGATCCGGCAGCTGCCGGATTGCCGCCGCACACGCAGAACATTAAGTGCATTATAAAAAGGAGGAGAAATGGGAAAGTTATTAACCTTATTGATAATCACACTTTTTGTAAGTGTAGGTCTATTTGCAGATTGGGGGAATGAAGAAAAAGAAATCGCTTTCGATGGTGATGCTGAAGATCGTTTCGGGTACTCAGTTTCTATTTCCGGAGATTATGCCGTGATCGGGGCTTATCGGGACGATGATTTTACCGGCTCTGCTTATATCTTCTATTATAATGGTTCAGATTGGTCTATGCAGGTAAAATTAACCGCATCCGATGGTTCTACTGGTGATCGGTTTGGTTGGTCAGTTTCCATATCCGGAGATTATGTTGTTGTCGGGGCTTATAAAGATAATTACTATGGTACTAATTCCGGTTCAGCATATATTTTTCAAAGAAGTGGTACTAGTTGGTCTGAGCAGGATAAGTTAATCCCTTCCGATGGTGCTATGGGTGATTGGTTCGGCTTCTCAGTTTCTATATCTGGAGATTACGCAGTAATTGGAACTCCTTATGATGATGATAATGGAGATGATTCTGGTTCTGCTTATATCTTTTATTATGATGGTTCGAGTTGGTCTATGCAGGAAAAATTAACCGCATCCGATGATGGTTCTACTTTCGGTAATTCAGTTTCCATTTCCGGTGATTTTGCTGTGATCGGGGCTTCTGCGGATGATGAGAATGGGTATTGGTCCGGTTCGGCTTATATCTTTCATAGAAGTAGTACAAGTTGGTCTCAGGAGGATAAATTAACTGCTTCCGATGGTATTTCTTGGGATCGATTCGGTTGGTCAGTTTCTATTTCAGGAGATTATGCTGTGATCGGGGTTCCTTTCGATGATGATAATGGATCTGCATCTGGTTCTGCTTATATCTTTTATAGATGTGGTACAAGTTGGTCTGAGCAGACAAAATTAACCGCTTCCAATGCTTCTGCTGATGATCGGTTTGGTCGAGCAGTTTCCATTTCAGGAGATTATGCTGTGGTCGGAGCAATGTGGGATGATGATAATGGTTCAAATTCCGGATCTGCTAATATCTTCCAAAGAAACGGTTCTAGTTGGTCTCAGCAAGGATTATTAAGCGCTTCAGATGGTGCCGCTTTTGATGAATTCGGTATCTCAGTTTCCATTTCCGGTGATTTTGCTGTTATCGGGGCTTCTGGGGATGATGATAATGGAGATGATTCTGGTTCTACGTATTTCTATGAAAATCTATATATTGCAGTTAACCCCTCTTCAGTGCAAGGAATTGAATACCCGGAATTAAAATCTGCATATCCCAATCCCTTCAATCCCACAACAACAATTGAGTTTTCAATCCAAAATGACTCAAAAGTTGAACTTATAATTTATGACATTAAAGGACAGAAGATAAGATCATTCTTAAACGACCAAATACTTGCTGGAGAGCATTCAATCGTATGGAATGGGAAAGATGCTTATAGGAAGAAAGTAGGTTCTGGTGTTTATCTTTACGAACTAAATGTGAACGGTAAAACTGAAGCAGTCAAGAAGTGTTTGCTTTTAAAATGATAGATATGCTGCTAACAAGCGTGTTTGTTAAGGTTCACAGCACATGCAGAACATTAGTGGCAACTTTGAAGATTGGAGGGTTAAATGAAATTTTTGATGATTTTGTTTTATTTTATTTTTATACTAAGTTTATCAGCAAGAAAAATTAAAGTTCCTGTTGAATATCCAACTATTCAAAGTGCTATTAACGCATCAGCTGATAATGACACAATTACAGTACAACCAGGAACATATTTCGAAAATATCCATTTTGACGGAAAAGGCATTCTTGTAACCTCATTTTATTATTTAACACAAGATACTACATATATTTCACAAACGATTATCAACGGAAATGCAAACAATCACGTTGTTACTTTTACTGCTGACGAAGATTCGACATCAATACTAAGTGGATTCACTATAACAAATGGTTTTGCTATTAAAGGTGGCGGAATATATTGTGATGATTCATCACCTAAATTAACTAATCTGTTGATTTGTGAAAATAATATATCTGGTGGTTCCTGGAATTACGGAGCTGGAATATATTTGGACCGTTCATCTCCGATATTGTATAATGTAACAATAAAAAGTAATACATCTTCTGGCTATGTGAGAAATTATGGAGGTGGAATATACTGCTATGACTCTTCACCTCGTTTGATAAATGTTAGAATAGAAGACAATGAAGTATCCGGTGGCTCATGGAATCATGGAGGAGGAATTAAATGTCAGACTGATTCAAATCCATATCTTTACAATGTAACGATAGAAAACAATAGAGCTTTCGGTGGTTCATGGAATTATGGTGGAGGATTGCACCTTGATGATTGTTCGGCAGAATTAAATAATGTAGTAGTTGCTAATAATAGTATCTGGGGTGATGATAATAACCATGGAGCCGGTATATATTGCTACTCCTCATCTCCTAATATAAATAATACTACTATAGTAAATAATAATGTAGAAAATGGAGCATTATATACAACTGGTGGTCTGTATGGAGGCAGTGATTCTCAACCAAGTTTAACAAATTGTATTGTATGGAATAATACACCGGTAGAAATTTACTGTAACAATGATCCAATTATAAATTATTCGGATATTCTATGTGGATGGGCCGGTAATGGAAATATTTCTATAGATCCATTATTTATCGATCTTCAAAA
The DNA here is from genome assembly GCA_030626645.1 of Candidatus Cloacimonadota bacterium. Taxonomy (GTDB): domain Bacteria; phylum Cloacimonadota; class Cloacimonadia; order Cloacimonadales; family TCS61; genus Tenebribacter. Next base: position 4,185 of record DAOUTP010000075.1, on the reverse strand, counting down.
TGGAGATTATCATCTTTCACGGAATAGTCCTTGTATTGATGCTGGAGACCCGAATTCTCCTTTTGATCCAGATGGTACAATCGCGGATATGGGTGCTTTCTATTTTGATCAGAATACTTTAATAGAAGAATCTGAAATCAAGACAGTTGGCTATTTAATATCTAATTATCCAAATCCTTTTAATCCACAAACAACAATTTCTTTTTCAGTAACACAAAATTCCGATTTTGTTAATCTTGGAGTGTACAATATCAAAGGTCAAAAGGTTAAAACACTGCTAAATGAAGAACTGCAAAAAGGTAAGCATTCAATAATTTGGAAAGGTTATGATGAATCAGGAGAACCGGTTAGTTCAGGAGTTTACCTTTATAAATTAAATGTTAATGGAAAAACTGAAGCAGTAAAGAAATGCTTATTATTGAAATGAAAAGGATGCTGCTAACAAACAGCTCCACAGCCAAGCGAGAAGATAAACAAGAAGAGCCCGCCAGAGGCGGGCAAGCGTGGCAGTTGCCAAACATTATGCCTATTTACAGTATTAAGAAGTTTATATTCTTGACCTAAAATATAAAGAATATTTTTCAAGAAATATATTGGAGAAAATAAAAAATGATAAAAGAAAAATATAAACAATTGTTGTTACACACCAAAATTGGAGGGATAACAACAATAGGTGATACACAAACGTTATACAATATAAGGGAATAATATGATGCAATTATTAACAGTTGGAGTGATTGGAAAATCATTAAAAGAAAATGAAAAACGAGTAGCAATTCATCCCGAACATATAAAACATATTCCTCTGAGATTTAGAGAAAAAATTACATTTGAAGTAGGATATGGATTGAGATTCGGAATGGATGATAACAAAATAGCTAAACTTACGTCAGGACGAGTCGCTTCCCGAGAAGAAATACTGAATGATTTCGATTGTGTAATTATGCCTAAACCTTTAGCAGAAGATTTGGCTCAAGTACACAAAGGTGCAATTGTTTGGGGGTGGCCACATTGTGTGCAACAACGAGAAATTACTCAAATATCCATTGAAAGAAAATTAACGTTTATTGCTTGGGAACAAATGTATAAATGGAGTAGAACAGGTGATAAAAACATGCATATTTTCTACAAAAATAATGAAATTGCAGGGTATGCCGGTGTAAACCATGCTTTAAGTCTTATAGGTATTATAGGAAATTATGGAAAACCAAGAAAAGCAGTGATATTTAGCTTTGGTTCTGTAAGTCGAGGAGCGGTTTATGCGTTGCAAGGTCAGGGAGCAACAAACCTTACAATATATACTCGTCGAAAACCAACGGATGTAAGTGATCAATTGCCTACAGTAATATTTAAACAAATGATTCATGACGACTCAGGAAACTTGCTATCAGTTGAACCTGACGGTAGCACCCGCCCCTTTTCAGAAGTATTATCAGACGTGCAAATAATTGTTAATGGCACTCTTCAAGATATTGAGCATCCGTTAATGTTTGTACCTGAATATAACGCAGATAAATTGATGAAAGGTACTCTTATTATTGATATAAGCTGTGATGAAGGAATGGGCTTTTGGTGTGCAAAACCTACAACATTTGAACACCCGATGATTAATGTTGATGGTAAGTTTTATTATGCAGTTGACCACAGCCCAAGTTATTATTGGAATTCTGCTTCATGGGATATTTCTGAAGCCTTATTGCCTTTTCTTCCCATCGTTATGAAGGGTCAAGAAGCATGGGAAAAAGATAAAACTATTTCAAAAGCAATAGAAATAAATAATGGAATAATTCAAAATCAAAAAATTATTTCATTCCAAAAACGCAACAAAGAATATCCATATAAATTTCTTTAAATGATTTTATGATGAAAAATATACATTGTATAACACGTGGTATATTTAATTTGAATCAAGAGGAATATAAATTTTATAAGGGATGGATTTTGAAAGAATAGGCATAACAAACAGCTTCACAGCCAGCAAGAAGAGAAAAGGAAAGAATCGTGACGCACACAAAATATTATGCTCACTTTAAGATTTCAATAATTGATATCTAATTTAATCTACTTGACTTTAGATTCAGTAAACTATTTGTATCGCAAGTATGTTATTTTGTAATAGTTTGGTGGAATATAAGTTATATATCAAATAAATTTTGTAGCTCATTTACAAAATAAGAATAGCTCAATATTCTCAATATGTGAGCCAGAAAGACTGATTATCTGAGCCTAAAAGGAGTTTTGGGATGTTAAAAGATAGAGAATATAGTATAATTGAATTCATAAAAAAAACAGGTGAGTGTTCCTCAAAAGATATTTTTAACGGGATTTCTTTACCAATTAGTTATGCTACATTAAAAAGAATGATAACAAATCTGATTTCAGAGAATTATATAGAAACAAAGGGGAAAGGAAAGGGAACAAAATACCTTATTTCATCTGTGTACGAGTTAATTCAACCAATTGATATTCAGAAATATTATGAAAAAGAAATTGATGAAAGAGAAATAAAGGAAGATTTCAATTCCCAAATAATCACTAACGTTCTGAATTGTCATAATATATTCACAAAAATTGAATTGATAAAGCTTAAAGAACTTCAGAAAATATACACAGAAAATGTTGCTCAATTATCCGAAAATGAGTATAAAAAAGAACTGGAAAGATTAGCAATTGATTTAAGTTGGAAATCATCACAAATTGAAGGAAATACATATTCTCTTTTGGAGACTGAAAGATTATTAAAGGAAAAAGAAACTGCCTCTGGGAAAACAAAAGAAGAAGCAATAATGCTTTTGAATCATAAAGATGCACTTGATTTTATTATTGATAATCCAGATTATTTAAATCCATTATCTATTTCAAAAATTGAAGATATTCATAGCATACTTATAAAAGAACTTAATGTAGAAAGGAATCTGAGAAAAAGACGAGTTGGTATATCAGGAACAAATTATCGTCCTTTAGATAATGAATATCAAATTTCAGAAGCATTAAATATGACTTGTAAATTAATTAATAGCAAAGAAAATGTATTTGAAAAAACCTTATTAGCTCTGGTACTTATATCCTATATCCAACCATTTATGGACGGAAATAAAAGAACAGCAAGAATAGTAAGTAACGCAATCTTGATAAATGATAATCATTGTCCATTGTCTTTCAGAACTGTTGATTCTATAGATTACAAAAAATCGATATTATTATTTTATGAACAGAATAATTTATCAAATTTTAAGAAAATATTTATTAATCAGTTTGAATTTGCCGTTAACACATACTTTTAATTGGTGATGAATTAAATTGAACGTTATTTTTTGATGGAAAGAGCATAACAAAAGCACCCACGCCCGAAAAGAAGAACCCGCCAGAGGCGGGCAAGCGTGGCAGCTGCAGAACATTAACCAACACTTGTACGCCTTGGAGTATTCCGCTTCGCTATATAAGTGATTCAAAATAAGCTGGAATCTTTGTTGTGAAGGTCATCTTCTCTTTTGAAAATGGATGTACTATCGTAAGTGAAGCTGCATGAAGCATAAGCCTTTTAACACCCTTTTCTTTTACTCCATATTTCTTGTCACCAGCTACCGCACAACCTTTGTCCGCCAGATGCACCCTGATCTGATTTTTCCTGCCGGTAAGCAGATCAATTTCCAGAAGACTATATCTTGAAGATTCTTTTATAACTTTGTACCCCGTCTTGGCAAGTTTGCCTTTTTGAGGGTCAGTAACGGAATACATTCGATGAACACTGTTTTCTGCCAGATAAGAAGCAATTACACCCTCTTTCTCCGGTAACGTTCCATGTACGAGGGCATAATACTTTTTTTCAAAGCCCTGCCACTCTTCCTGTAGATACCGTTTGGCTCTCTTATTCTTGGCAAACACAATAACACCGGAAGTGTCTCTATCCAGGCGATGCACGATAAATACCCGGTTTCTTGATTTCGGATTCCCTTTACGCACGTATTCATTCAAGAGATAATATGCGGTATTCTCTCTAATTTTCTCACTACTCACTGTCAGCAGACCGCTCACCTTATCCACAACGATTATATCCCGATCTTCATAGAGAATAGTGAGTCCTTTCGGTTGATATCTTTTGGGTGGTCTTTTAAATTGTTTAATACTTTCCTGCATAATATTTATTCCTTAATTCACATTTATCTTATTGTACAAAAGATATTC
>DAOUTP010000104.1 GCA_030626645.1 Candidatus Cloacimonadota bacterium | reverse complement strand
TGTAAAAAACATTATCCGTATAGCTGGTGACTCAGTTGCAAAAGGTGATGTTCTTTGCCAAATTGAACCAAAAAAATAGGAATATTGATCTTTCACAAAGTTTAAAAGCCCTGCAAATGCAAGGCTTTTTTGTTCTTTATTTAATTCGTAAATTAAAACATTATTTCAAATATTTTTTATTCACCCAGCCTGACCATGATTCATCATCGGGTGTAATCGTGAATTTTATCCAATCGTTTTTCTCATCAACCACAAATACAGTAACGCCTTTCATTAATTTTCCTATCGGATCGATCGCATAATAAGTTCCAGGACCAATACGGATGTTAATATCATTAGAATTACAGGTCATTGTTTTCTGTTGCTTTTTATTTTTAGATTGATATTTAGGATCAATAGGATACTGGATGGGCTCAGTGAGAGATTCATCCTGGACTTTTGCTTTCTGTTTTATAGGTCGAGGTGCAACTGTGCTTACTCCGGGACTGGGTACAATCCAATAATCTGAAACAAACCGTACCTCTTTCTTCAGCTTGTCTCCCATTTTTGTAGCCTCAGATCTTGAATAAGAATCTGCCAGTCGAAGTCTGTAATAGGTAGTTCCATTCTTAGTCGTGGTCGTTATCTTGGCTCGGTACCCGGCTTTTTCCAAGATATTTTTTTTATCTTCAGCGAAATTTCTTTTTGTATTTGCCAGGATCTGGATCTCATAATTACCACTCGAAGGAGATGTAGAAGTTTGGGAAGTTTTAATCACAGTCTCGCCGATCTGACCGGCACTTTTTCCATCTATGATCTCATCCAGCCAGAAAGAAGAAATATGCGGAGAAAGTTTTACAACTTTATTCCCCAGTCTTTTACCTTCCGCTTCACTATAAAGCCCACGCAATCGTAAACGATAGATAATATTTTTTTCTTTTGTAAATGTAAGTATTTTAGTTTTATAGCCTTTTCTGTCCAGGTCTGTCTTTATCTGTTCAATTCTGGCATAATTACTGCTGGCAAGCAGTTGCACTTCACACTCTTTACCAAAATCTATTTTCGTTTTAGTTATCTTGATCTCTTTTTCATATTCTGGTTTTGCCTGTTTCTCTTTAGAAACTTCTTCTGTTTTGATCTTTTCTTCCATTAGTGATGTTGATGTCGTTCTGGTCTTTTGTTCTTCCAGCCAATAACCATCAATTGAAGCATATTTCTTTTTTAGTTCTTCACCCAGACCAATAGCATCGTCCTCGCCGTATAATCCTGTAAGACGTAAGCGGTAAATTATCGTGCCTTCTCTCATTAATTTGGAAATTTCTGTTTCATAATTTCCCTGTTGTAATTTATTCTGGAGATGTTTAATGTTGTCATATTTACTACTAGCCATTATCTGAAGAGAGAATAATTCTTCAAATTCGGGCAAAAGTGGTTCGCTGATTTCCTCTTTTATAACGGGCTGTTTAACAATCGTCTCTTCCGATTCGCTCTTCATATTATGTGTTACCGTTCCAATTACGAATCCAATTATTATAATTAAAGCTACTACGGCAATTATTATAACAACGAGCTGTAGTACGTTCCTCATATCTTAACCCTCTATATACAACTAAACTTCACAATCTATTAAATTTTAGCTAATTACAAATCTGATTGCTATATTAAAATTACTCCATGTTATTTTGCAAGTTCTTTTTTTATATAGCATTTCTATGTGATAAAAAATACTTTAACCTTTTTTGGCAATAAAAAAAAGTTATAATAATTCAAAAATGTTAAAATATATAAAGTATTGTTTTTTATTACAAAGACTTTATTTGACATAAATATAGAATATTCAATTTTCTTAAATGAAGAATTTAATAGGAGAATTTATGCCTTGTTTTTATACACCGGAGATGAAGATAACTGATGATATTGTATTGATATCAGGAAACGAGCAACATCATATTTGTCATGTTTTCCGCCGAAAAGAAGGAGATAAAATAATTCTATCCAATGGAATAGGGTTACTGGCTGAAGGTATTATAAATAGAGTGGGCAAGAAAGAGCTGATAGTATCGATCAACAAAAGGACAGTATTGCAAATTTCTCAACCACAGATTGCAATTGCTTTCCCTTTTTTAAAGAACAAACACGATAATATGATCATAGAAAAATTAACCGAACTGGGTGTGAAAGATTTTTTTCCCATCACTACAGAAAGAACTGTAAGAAAACACTCCCAAAATAGTATAGCAAAATTCCAGAAAGTTGCAATTGCTGCGATGAAACAGTGTGATAATGCTTTCCTGCCGCAGATACATGAAGAGCGCTCTTTATTTGAGTTGATTGAGAAAATGGAAGATTTTATTCCTGTGGCAGCTCTGGAAATTGGAAAACATAGAACAATAAATGAGATCGTTACAAATTATGAGGAGAAATCGATTTGCATTATTATTGGTCCTGAAGGCGGATTTGATAAAGAGGAAATTGAATATTTGCAAAATAAGCAGGTGGCTACTTTCACTTTAGGAAATCATATCTTGCGGGCAGAAACAGCAGCAATTGCAAGTGTTGCTCAATTAGTCGGTTATTATCTACAAAATAATCCTGAATATTATTAAAGAATTATGAATGATGTAATTGTTATCATCGCTAATGCGATTCGAGGAACAGAATTTGAGAATAATACCTTTATTGCGGGTGGATTTGTACGCGATAAGGTTATGGGAATAGAGAGTAGTGATCTGGATATTGTCGTCACACTTTCCAATGGCGGTATCGCTCTTGCACAATTATTATACAAAAAAGAAATTTCTTCTCGTCCGGTAATATTTCAGCGGTTTGGCACAGCACAGGTAATTATTTCTGGATATAAGATCGAGTTTGTTATGGCGCGAAAAGAATCTTATCGAGATAAAAATCGCAAACCGGATGTAGTTCAAGGTACTCTTACCGAGGATATCTACCGTCGAGATTTCACAGTTAATTCACTTATTATGGATGTAATAAATGGTGAAATTCAAGATATCACAGGTAAGGGAATTAACGATATCAAAGCTAAGATAATCCGCGCCACTTCACAACCAGATATCATCTTTGAAGAAGATCCTCTCAGAATGTTGCGTGCTGTTCGTTTTGCTGTGCAGCTTGGTTTCTCAATTGAAGATAATACAATGAATGGTATCATTCGGAATGCACAAATATTAAAACACATTTCCCGTGAAAGAATAAGGGATGAACTTATTAAAATCCTTTTATCTCCTGCTCCTGCAACTGGAATAAGAATGCTGGTGCATTCCGGTATGATGCAATATATTATCCCCGAATTAGTCCTGTTAGCTGGTGCACAGCAAAACAAATATCATGACAAAGATATGCTTGAGCATACACTTCAGGTTTTACAAAATACTTCTTCTGATATTGTATTACGATTATCTGCTCTTTTGCATGATATTGCCAAACCGCAAACCAGAACAGAAGATGAAAAAGGAGTTCATTTCTACCGGCACGAAATAGCCGGAGCAAAGCGTGCTCGAAAAATATTGCACGATCTTAAATTTCCAAAAGAAACAATTGAAAAAGTCACTAAACTTATAAAAAATCATATGCGCTTAAAAGCTTTTGGTGATACGCTAGAAAATTTTTCCGATGTAGCTGTACGCCGCTTAATCATCCAATTGAATTCTGAATTGGAAAATCTACTCTCACTTATACATGCGGACAACATCTCCCATGCACAAGCTTATTGCCTTGCAAGCCAGATTCCCAACTTGAAAAAGCGAATAGCTTCCAATTTAAAAAAAATAAATGGAAAAATGTTGCCAGTAACAGGAAGTGATATTATGTTACATTTTGAAATGAGTGAAGGGCAAAATATTGGAAAGTTGCTAGATCAAGCTCATGAGATATGGTTACGAAATCCGTTTTGGGATAAAACTGAGATATTAAATGCAATAGAAGTTGAGGAGGATTTATGAAAGAGAAAAAAGTGAACAAGATCGTTCATGACGCTGTGGTAAAAGCTGTTCATGCCGGTGAAGACGTAATAACAGCAGTTGGAAATGTAACTAAAGAAATAATTACAACCATCAAAACTGAGGACTTGAACAATAAAGAAAAAGCTCAAAAACTAGCGAGAGAAGCTCTGGAAGGTGCTAAAGAAGGTTTTGAAAAAGCTAAACCACCAACAGAAGAATTTGTAAAAAAAGCTTCGATCACTATAAGTGATACTTTCAAAGAACATGCGCCCAAAGTTGCCGGCTTTGTTAAAGATGTTTTTGCCGGAATTGTGGATGGAACTAAAGATGTGATCAATGAACACAAAAAAGAGACAACAAAACCGGAAGAAGAAGAACCTGAAAAAAAAAATTAACATAAAAGCCTACTTTAGGATTATGTTATAATAGGATGGGAATTTCTCTCATCCTATTTTTTGGGTTATCGTTAAAGAGCAATGACAGAACTTGCTCAGCAAGGATGAGTATATGATTGATAAAAAAATGTTCATCTTAAATATTCCACCTGAAAAAGTAGATACCCTTATCGAAGAGAAGATAGTAAAAGGTAAGGCTCTGCTTCAACTTGAGATCAAGAATATACAACAGTTACAAACAGCGGAAAAAAAGTTTAAACTCTGGAATAGCGAGAATTATAAGCTGCTAAAATCTATTTTTAAGAACAAAAAGGTAGCTAAAGATTACTCGTCCTCCGGCTGGTCAATCGGTAGGATCTTAGTTTCTGATCTGAAACTTTCCGAGAAAACTGCTAAACTCTGGGCTGATTTACAAGATAAACTCGATAAAATGAATTCCATCAAATTAAGCTTGGGAATATTTGAAATTCAAGCTGCAACAGGCAAAAGAGATAACAGTAAGAAATTATTCTTTATTCATGGGACAAATTGCTCAACAAAAACTACGATCATAAATTTTATTACCGAATTAGGTCTTGAACCGATCATACTTCAGGAATTCATAGCAGGTGGCAAGACATTGATAGATGAGATACTAACCAGATCTGAAGTAAAATTTGCAATCGGATTACTCACACCGGATAATGTCGGTGGAATTCATCCCGATAGTTTAAAATTCCGGGCAGATCAAAATGTTATTTTAGAATTAGGAATATTTGTTGGTTTACTTGGTAGAGAAAATGTCTGCGGTTTATATACTGGCGAGCTGCAATTACCGGAAGATTATCATGGTTTTGAGTATATAAAAATAGATAGATCAGGAAAATGGCAGGAACAGGTTTTTCAAGAGCTCAAAAACGCTGGATATGACATTTGATGTACATTTTGCAAACAGGTATTCACTATATTTTAAATGACATAACCCTGTTATAAACAAAGGAAATTAAATGAGAGCAGTAATAATTGTAATTGATAGTTTCGGTATTGGTGAACTACCAGATGCAGAAATGTATGGAGATGCCGGATCAAATACAATCCTTCATATTTGCGAAACAATTGAGGGTGACAAATGGCATTTTCTGAAGAAACTCGGTCTGGGTAATGCTTCCTTACTCCTTGGGAATGAACTACCTGGATGCAGTGCTATTCAAAATCCTTTAGCAAGTTACGGAGTTTTAAAGGAGAAATCTCCCGGCAAAGATACAACTACCGGACATTGGGAACTTGCAGGTCTGGAACTTTCCAAACCCTTTACAACCTTTCCGCTGGAGTATCCATCTTTTCCACAGAAGCTATTGGAAGATTTTACGCGTGAAACCGGTAAAGAAATTATTGGAAACAAAGCAGCTTCCGGAACAGCAATAATAGAAGAACTTGGTAAAGAGCATATGGAAACCGGAAAACTTATTGTATATACTTCAGGTGATTCTGTTTTTCAAGTCGCAGCTCATGAGAATATTGTTCCCATAGAAGAACTCTACGATATCTGTGCCAAATCAAGAATACTTTGTGATCAATATAATGTAGGCAGAGTAATTGCCAGACCCTTTGTTGGTGAACCTGGTAACTTTACAAGAACAAAGAACAGAAGGGATTTCTCTATAAAATACGAAGGTGAAACTATCTTTGATTTTTTACAGAAAAATAGTGTGAATACGGTGGGAGTTGGAAAGATCGGTGATATATTTCTTGAAAGAGGAATAAATGATTCCTATCATGACAAAGGTAATGACGCTTGTATGAATAGAACTGAGAAGCTGTTAAGTAAACCGGCTGAAGGAGATGAATTCATATTTGCGAACTATGTGGATACCGACATGCTTTATGGTCACAGGAGAAACCCACTAGGTTACTATAATGAGGTTGAGAAGATCGATAAACATTTGGGCAGACTTCTAGAAATATTGAGGGAAGATGAACTCCTCATAATTACTGCAGATCACGGTTGCGATCCGACTTTCAAAGGAACTGATCATACAAGGGAATATGTACCGCTTCTCAGTTATCAAAAAGGTTCGGAACCAATAAATATTGGAATACGAAACCAGTTTTCTGATGTTGCTGCAACTATTGTAAAGTTTCTGGGCGTATCCGGATATCCTCGTGGGATTTCTTTTTTGTAAGCATTTAGTGACCATCACTTAATT
>DAOUTP010000094.1 GCA_030626645.1 Candidatus Cloacimonadota bacterium | reverse complement strand
TATAGATTTCTCTACAACAATAACAACTGGTGGAACCCCGGTAGAAGGTGCTATAGTTGCTTTATCACAAGATGGTGAAGTATTTTCCGGAATTTCTGATGTTAATGGCAGTGTTACTATTGATCACGGGCTTGATGCAGGGATATGCACTATGGTTGTTACCGGTTTTAACACTGAGACAATTTATGATGATGATGTTACAGTGATCCCTCCGGGCGGTCCTTATGTTATATTCGAAAGTTATATTATCGATGATACAACAACTGGCAACGGGAACGGATCACTTGAGAATGGAGAGATCGTAGATGTTGATATGAGTGTGGAAAATTTAGGAACCGGTCAAGCGACAAATGCTATTGTTACCATTTCTTCAACAGATCCTTATATAACTATTATCGATAATACTGAGAATTTTGGTAATATAGCGGCAGGTGACATTTCTTTTATTGCCGGCGCATTTACAATTGAAGCGACAGAAGATATTCCTGATAGCCACATGATCAATTTTGAACTGGAAGTAGTTGCAGAAGATACTTGGATCAGTTATTTCTCGATAGAAGCGTATGCACCGACGTTCCCTCCCGAAAATCTGACAGCAGAGATCCAGAATTTCAACGATGTTATTCTTACCTGGGAACAACCGAGTGGAACGGATAATACTAGAGACCTCACCGGATACAAAATCTACAAAGATGGTTTAATGATAGTTGAGATCACTGATCTTGCAATACTTACATATACTGATTTTACACTTGCTCCCGGCGATTACGAATATCATATTACTGCTCTATTCCATGCTGGAGAGTCGGGTCCATCTAATATTGAACTTGTAACTATATTCCTTCCAGCACCCCAAAATCCAGAGGCTATTACCCAATATGCAAATATTCTTGTAACCTGGGATGAACCCGCAAGCAGAGCGTTTTCTCATTATAAAGTATATCGTGATATGATTATGATAGCTGATGATATTATGGAGACTTCCTATCTTGATCCTGCTGTTCCAAATGGAACGTATTGTTATAATATCAGAGCAGTTTACAGTGGTGACTATCAATCCGCTCTATCTACAGATGCTGTCATAGAACATATTCAGACCAATGCAAACGACGTTATTATTCCTATTACTACAGAGCTCACTGGTAATTATCCAAATCCATTCAATCCTATCACTAATGTTAATTTCAGTTTGAAAGCTGATTCCAAAGTATCACTCAGCATTTACAATGTTCGTGGACATAGAGTGAAAACACTGGTTGCAGGTAATATGCAAGCAGGATATCATTCCATAGTCTGGGACGGAAGAGATGATAATGGCAAGAGTGTTTCTAGTGGAATATATTTCAGCGGATTTGATGCTGTAGATAAACTCAATGATTACACCAGTGTTAAGAAAATGATCCTGTTGAAATAAGGAATTTCATCCCGAGTATATTTTGTGAGGGATAGCTTTTCCTTTCTTTAGGAAATGGGAATAAGTATGTAGTAGTGACAACTCATTGAGCTGTCCAAAAAAGGTAGATCAATGATCTACCACTACAAATAATAGCAGAGATAAATAGAAGAAGCCCTGTTCAGCAGTTGCTGAACAGGGCTTTTTTAACAAACCTTGCGAATGGTCTTGACCTTCGCTAATGGTTGAATAATAAATTACCATTGCAGAGGTTTTCAACCATCATCAAGGTAATTTCATTTTGAAAAATCTGTTGATTCTTTTTGTAATTAACTTAATAATTTTAATAAATCATCTAAACTGCTTTTTGTAAATTCAATATCTGCACACTGTCTATATAGTTCTTTCCGCTTATCCCACAATTTGTAAAGTTCATCTTCACTTCGTTCAAGGACAAGAGGTCTGTACGAGTTGAGAACTCTTGATCTGATTATTTGCCAGGAAGGATTTAGCCAAACAGTTTTTTTTGTTTTGATAATATCTCTATTTTGTTGTAATTCTATTATCCCGCCACCTGTTGATATTATTCCTTGTTTATTCCAATTTGTTAATACTTCTGATTCTAATTCACGAAAAGCCTTTTCTCCTTTGAGTTTAAAAATATCGTTAACATCAAGTTCTGCTTCTTTCTCAATTTCACGATCGATATCATGAAAATCTAGATTCAATATTGCAGCTAATTTTTCACCCAGGTAGGTTTTCCCTACTCCCATAAACCCGATCAGAAATATTTGATCATTTGTTTTGAAAATTGAGTCTATTGGTTTAACCATCCTTGTCTCCTTCCAGATAAAAAAAGAAGACCGGTTTTTACCGGTCTATCTTTTATTCTTTATTTAAGGTAATTAACGACTTCGTTATTCATCTTCCTTATCTTCTTCAACTACTTCTATAACTTTTTCAGTTTTCTTGTCAGATTTTTCTTCTGTTTCTTCTTCTTGCTTAACTTCAGTTTCCTCTTGAACAGTCTCTTCTATAACTTCAGATACTACTTCGGTTTTTGCTTCCTCAATAGTTTCTTCTATCCCTTCAGATTCTGTTTCAGTTTTTACTTCCTCTACCTTTTCTTCTTTCACTTCTTCAGCTTTTTCTTCTACTGTTTCCTGTACAACCTCTTGAATCTCTTCTTTAGGCTCTTCGGGTTCAGCTACTTTCTTTTCTTCTTTCACAAGATTTTCTTTGATAACCTTTCTCTTTTCTGATTTTTGATTTACTCTCTCTTGATGTAATTCTACAAATTCATTGAACTCATCTTTATCTCGAGCAAAGAAATATGCTTTTACGCTCAATATTAAGCGTCTGTTTTCCAGATCGAGCTCAATAACTTTTAGTGGTAATTCTTCATCTACTTCAAAAGCCATTCCTGCTTTTTTAAGACCAGGAATTGCTAGATGTGAAAGAGGAATGAAACCTTCAACAGTATGATCATCAACATCTACATCAACCAGAACCCCTTTTGCAATGATCTTAACAATTTTTGCTTTTACTTCTGTATTAATTGGAAGCCTCTGATCAAGATTTTCCCAAGGATCTGTGTGTAATTGTTTGATCCCCAGTGCAATCCTGTGTAAGGTTTTATCTATAGAAAGTACTTTAACATCCAGTTCATCACCCTTATTTAATACTTCTTTGGGATGATAAATACGTTTTGTCCATGAGATATCTGAAATATGGATCAATCCTTCAATATCCTCTTCTATCTCAATAAACACACCAAACGGAGTTATACTTTTTACAACACCTTTGATTATAGTATCTGCAGGATATCTATCTTCGATAGTAAGCCATGGATTTGGTTCCATCTGCTTAACACCTAGAGAGATCCTTCTCTCTTCTTTAGAAGTAGAAAGGACGATAGCCTTTATTGAATCTCCTTTATTAAATAATTGTTTTGGGTGTTTTATCTTTTTTGTCCAGCTCATTTCTGAAACATGTACTAAACCTTCTACACCAGACTCAAGTTCTACAAAAGCGCCATAATTGGTAATATTCACAACTTTACCGGATACAATTGTTCCCTCAGGATATTTTGTTTCAATATTTTCCCATGGATGTGGAACAAGTTGTTTTAACCCAAGTGAAACTTTTTCATTCTCTATATCAAATTTCAATACTTTAACTTTAACTTTATCTCCGATATTCAACATATCAGAAGGATGTTTGATGTGTCCCCAACTCATATCTGTTATATGTAGCAGACCGTCGATTCCACCAAGATCAATAAAAGCACCGTAATCAGTAATATTTCTAACTTCACCGTCAAGTTCTGCACCTTCTGCAATCTCTTTTTTAAGACCTTCCAGTCGTGATTGCTGTTCTTCAATAAGAACCTGTTTTCTGGAAACGATAATATTCCGACGTTCTTTATCAATTTTAATAATCTTGAATTCACTTTCTTTTCCGATGAATTGATCTAAGTTTGGAATTGGTTTCGTGGATATTTGCGATCCAGGTAAAAACGCTTCTAGGTTTTCCAAATCACATATCATTCCACCCTTCACACGACGTCTGAGAATTCCGGTAACAGATTTATTCTCTTCCATGATCTTTTCAAGTTTCTCCAGATTCAGATAAAAATCTGCTTTCTTTTTGGAAAGTCTAAGTCTTCCAATACCATCTTCAACAGAATCAATATAAACTTTGATCTTACTGCTTACTTCAGGTAAATTGGAATTAGAAAACTCGCGAATGGAGATTGCGCTTTCAGATTTGAAACCGATATCAACAAGAACTGAGCGTTCATCAACACTCACAACAATACCTTCAACGATTTTTCCCTGTTCAAATTTTTTGAAATGTTCATCAAGTAAAGATTCCATATCTTCAAAATCATCTATACCTGATTCTTTTTTTTCTTCTTCCTTTTTTTCCTCTTTTACTTCGCTTTTCTTTTCTTTGGATTCTTCTTTAACTTCAGGTTGTTCTTCTTCCGTTTTTTCGATAGTTTCATTAGCATCTAAAACTTCATCTTTTTGATCGTTAACAAACATCATTCCTCCTTAAAACCAGGAATATTCTCGATATTATCGACTTTATTAATATTCCCTATACACTCTAAAATTTCATTATACACTTCTACAATAATCCAATCGGGTGTAGAAGCTCCAGCTGTTAAACCAATATCCTGTTTATCTTTGAACCACTTTTTATCAATTTCACAAGCTGTCTCAATATGGTAGGTCTTTACAAAACTTTCACAAATTTTGGCAAGCATTTTTGTGTTTGAACTATTTTTACCTCCCACAACAATCATTACATCACTCTCTTTCGCCAAAGCTAAAGTTGAATTCTGCCGGATGGTTGTAGCATTGCAAATTGTGTTTATAACGCGTAATTCGTGACATTTTGGGACTAATCTCGTTACCAATTCCTGAAGATCTTCAACTCTTCGGGTCGTCTGAGAAATAATTCCAACTTTTTTAAACTGTTTATCTGCAAGTTCATCCGCATTTGCCACGATCATTACTTCCTTATCCACATATGAACGTAGTGCTTTAACTTCCGGATGATTGCGGTCTCCTAAAATAATCAACTCATAACCTTCTTCGGATAATGATTTCGCATAATCCTGTGTTTTTGAAACATAAGGGCAAGTCGCATTTATTATTTCTATATTATTTTTTTCTAGTTCTTCCAAAATTTCTTTTTTTATACCATGTGATCGGATTATTGTAGGACGCCCCTTTATCTGTTCTATATTATCAACTTTAAATATTTTTTTACTCTCTAGTTTTGCAACCATCTGCGGGTTATGAATAATTGGACCTAAAGTAACAATCTCATGATTATCTCTTGAGGTTTTGAGTGCTATTTTTATAGCTCTTTTCACTCCAAAACAAAAGCCGGAATTTTTTGCTATTCTAACATTCATTTTTTTAGATCCATTATCTTTTCATATACCGTATTTGCAAGCTCACGATAATTTTCTTTCTTTTCTTTCAAATGAGAAAATTCTTCATATTTATATTTTTCTCCAACAATTATATGCAGATGTGTTTTTTTTAAAAGGCATTTTAGAAAATTGTTAGAATTCTCAATATGAATTGGAAGAATATCAACTTTCATCTGAATTGCAAATTTTCCAACTCCTGCCTTTGCTTTTCCACCATTGCGCGTTCCTTCCGGAAAAATTAACAATGAATGACCTGAACTCAGAAGCTTCTGTACAGTCGTAATTGCGTATTTGTCAATTCTTCCTCTTTTTACGGGGATTGCATTTATCGATCTGAAAAACTTATCCATCAATTTGTTTTTAAATATCTCAGATTTAGCCAAATAATGAATTTCCAAAGGTATTATAGAACCAATAAATGGAGGGTCGAACATAGAAATATGATTTGCTACAATAATGCAATTCTCTGCATTTGCCAATCTTTGCTCATTCTCAATTTTCAACCCCATAAAGATTGTAATGAATTTACGTACAGAATACGTTAAAAAATTATATAGTTTATTCATAATCATTTCACTTGATCTTGTTGTAAATAAATTGTACTTGCTCATCGATCGACATTTTTGAAGTATCTATCGGAATTGCATCATCAGCCTGTTTTAATGGAGATATTTCGCGATTAGAGTCATTTTCATCCCGCCATATCAGCTCTTTTTCAATCTCACCTATAGAAATTATCTCACTTTTTTCTTTAGCCTCTTTCCATCTACGTAAAGCACGAGTTTTTACATCTGCTATCATAAAGAATTTAAAATCGGCATTTGGAAAAACAACTGTTCCAATATCTCTGCCATCCATGATGACACCGCCATCTTCTCCTATTTTTCGCTGCAATTCAACCATCTTTTCCCGCACAATTCTGATTACTGCGATCTGGGATGATAACTTTGTAATATCCGCTTCTCTAATCCGTTCTGAGACATCTTTACCATTCAAATAGATCCTATTTCCATCTTTTGCATATTCGATCTTGATGCTGATTTCATTAAGCATATTATTAAGAGCAGCTTCATCATTCAAGCTCATATTTTGCAATAATGTGCACAAAGCGGATGCACGATACATTGCTCCTGTATCTATATAAATATATTTTAATTTTCCTGCCAATTGTTTTGCTGTTGTACTTTTCCCGGAAGCAGCCGGACCGTCTATAGCAATTACAAATTTCTTATTCATTTTCATTCCTCAAAAATTATATACTAATCCAACTGTATTATTTTCAAATTTAAGGTGAATCTTATTTTTTTTCTCTTCAAAATCAAAGAGATGAGCATCAATATATGCATCTATAGCGGACAAGAAAATTATTGTCCCAATCCAGAAAAAATCACTTTGCCGTCTTTCATAATATTTCACATACCCATTGTAATCTGTTTCTGATAAAGAGATTTTATATTTATCATAATATTTCTCTGCTTCAAGATGATGATATGCGGCAAGACCTATAAAGCTTCCTTCCACTGCAATTACAAATCCTGATTTAAGATATTTCCCATTATAAAGTTGACCTCCTCCTGGGAGAATACAGGATAATGCAGCAGCTTTGAGTGGTTGTTTCTTCCTGCTTTCCTCATCT
>DAOUTP010000127.1 GCA_030626645.1 Candidatus Cloacimonadota bacterium | reverse complement strand
GAGTGCAAGAATAACCGGGATATTTTCTTTGAAAGGCGTTTCCCTGAAATGAATATCCATTACATGAGCACCCTCTAATAATTTTTCAAAATTTTTAAATCCAATTGTGCAGGCAATAGGAAGCCCGATAGCACTCCAGAGAGAATATCTTCCTCCAACCCAATCCCAGAAACCAAACATATTCTCCTTATCAATACCGAAATTAGTTACGCCATCTTCATTGGTGGAGATCGCTACAAAATGCTTCTTAATAAATTCTGTATCTTTTGCATGAGATAGAAACCAGGCTCGCGCAGAATGCGCATTGGTCATTGTCTCCTGGGTTGTAAATGTTTTGGATGCGATCATAAATAGCGTAGTTTCCTGATTTAATTTTTTGAGTGTTTCCACCAAATGTGTACTATCTACATTAGAGATGTAATGAGCAGTAATTCCTTTATTGTATGGTTTGAGAGCTTCCGTAACCATTAAAGGACCCAGATCAGATCCGCCAATTCCGATATTCACAATATCAGTTATCGACCTGCCGGTAAATCCTTTCCACAAACCAGATGTGATCTTATCAGAAAATTCTTTCATATGCTTAAGAACTTTGTTCACATCCGGCATAACATCTTTTCCCTCAAATAGCACAGGTTTATTGGAACGGTTTCTTAGTGCTGTATGCAGAACTGCACGATCTTCGGTCTCGTTGATCTTCTCACCTGAAAACATGTCATTAATAGCAGATTTTAAATTGATCTCATCAGATAGCTTCAAGAGCAGATTCATCGTCTTATTGGTGATGATATTCTTAGAGAAATCTATGAGTATATTTTCAAAATCAAGTGAGAATTTATGAAATCGGTTTTTATCCTTTTTAAATAAATCTTTCATGTGAACATTCTTCATTTTTTGGAAGTGTTCTTCCAGATTCATCCACGATTTTGTTTTCGTCGGGTCGATCTTGTTTAGCATAATCTGCTCCATATTTCAATTATCATATCATATATCCTGGTATAATACCTTTCCCATTATACTCCTGCAGCATGCTCATAAGATAAATTTTAGCTTCAGGATATGTTTGTTGAAATTTTTTTAAATTTTGCGTTGCTCCGTTATTCCATTTAACTTCCAATGCAAATAACTTGTTCTCCTTCTGCAAAATAAAATCGATTTCCTGCTTAGCTTTAGTTCTCCAAAAGTTTATTTTTGTAAGAGGATCAGCTTTCTTCTGGAGCTGTGAAAATACAAAATTTTCCAAAAGCTCACCTCGGTCGGGTCGAAATTCGATATCACTGAAATTAGAAATCAAGAAATTTCGCAGTCCGTTATCAAGAAAGTAGCATTTAGGTGTTTTCCGCAGTTCGGAAGAAAGATTTTTGTGAAATGGTTTAATGATCTTGATGATATAACCGGATTCCAGTGCATTGATATAATGTTCCAGAGTTTGTTTATGCAATTTTGTTTCATTCGATAATTTTGATATATTCAATTCTTTACCCATAAAAACGGCTAACAGCTTAATCAAATGATTAAATTGTTCGATTTTTTCAAGATTGAAAATATGACGAATATCTTTCATTATATAAGAGTTAACTATATCTTCCAAATCTCTGATCTTATCTTCTTTTTTCTTTTCCAGAACAACCTTGGGGAAACCGCCATAGAGCAGAAATTCCTTTAAAAGATTCCTCATTTTTTCATTTTCGAATCTTAGAGGATCTTCTTCTATATTGTATGGATCAATTTCAATAAGTTTTTTGCTTATTACTGGTTCATCTTTAAAAGCGCAAAATTCTGAAAAAGAAAGTGGATATAGTTCAAATATTATCTTTCTTCCAACTAAAGATTCTTTGAACTTTTTTCTGATCTGCAATGAAGATGAGCCGCTGAGCACAAATTTATATCTGCCTGAATGATGATCTACAAAATATTTGATCAAACTGGAAAAATCATCAGCATATTGAATTTCATCAATAAAAATGTAGTTTGTAACATCATTAGTTAATTCTTGTGAAGATAGAAAAGCAAGAAATTCATTAGCTCCTTTATTGATGATGGAAAGATTGGATGGATTCTCAAGATCAAAATAGAGAGTTGTGTTATCTGCAAATTCCTTCATAAAATGTTTCATGAGTGTGGTTTTGCCAACCTGTCGTGCACCTAAAATGAAAATCGCTTCTTTACGAGTGAAAGTATCTTTCAGTTTTTTTTCTATTGTTCTATGATAATATTTCATATAAACTCCAAAGACAAAAGAGCCGACTCTGTGATAATAGTCAAACTATTTTTACACTACACTGTAAGAATGGTCGGACTATTATTACACTCAAAACATATTTTAAAGATGATTCTCTATAAATTCAATACTATTCTTTGCAATCAATTCTTTATCATAATCCAACGGTGCTGCATGATAAGAATTTTCCAGCCAGATCAATTCTTTATCTTTTGATCCAAGTTTTTTCATAGTGTAAGTTGCACTTATTTTTGGTACTGCATGGTCTTCTTTTGATTTAAAGATAAGACATGGCTGTAAAATATTCGATTGCAATTTATTTACTTTTTTTATCAACTTTAGCATTTGATTAATTCCATTTGTAGAAGTTCTGTCATAAGCAATTTCTTTAGAATTAGGATCTTTAATATCGGAAGCAATAGCAGGAACAGATCGAATGAATTTAATTAAGAATGGTACGAACCAAAACTTTGGATTTGTGAATTTGCTGGTATGATTGATTAGTATGATTCCAGTGATCTCCGGATGCTTTCCTGTTAAATATAAGGCAAGTTCGCCTCCAAGTGATAAACCGCAGAGAAATATTTTGGAACACCTTTCTTGCAATTTTTTCAATGCTTTTTCCATGTCATCTATCCAATCTGTAAATTTTACAGAATTCATATCCTGCCATTTTGTACCGTGCCCGGTTAACCCTGGTAATTCCACATTATAGCCTGCCTTGGCAAATTGCTCAGCAAGAAATTTCATTGAAGAAGTTGTTGATGTTAATCCATGAATTACCAGAACACCAACTTCACTTTTTGCAATGTGTGAAAATGGCTGATGATATTTTGTCAGATCCATTTTTATTCCTCCGAATTAATGAATGGATTTACCTTGCGGATGGTTGAAAACCAGCCAAAGGTTGGTGAACCTCCGCAATGGTAACTTGCAATCAACCATTACGAAGGTCAAGACCATTCGTAAGGTTTACTCCCAATCAAGTGAACGCTTTACTGCCTTTTGCCAGTGATCATATAATATTTTTCTTTTTATCTCAGTCATATTTGGTTTCCAGGTTTTCTTTTCTTTCCAATTCTTCTGCAATTCGTTTGTGTTTTTCCAGAAACCAACTGCAAGTCCGGCAGCATAAGCAACACCAAGCGCAGTTGTTTCAGTTATATTTGGTAGAATCACTGAAGCATTTAAAATGTCTGCTTGGAACTGCATTAATAAGTTACTGGCAGTCATTCCACCATCCACTTTAAGCTCTTTAATTTTCAAACCGGAATCTTTCTGCATTGCTTCAAATACATCACGGGTTTGGAAGGCAGTAGCTTCCAAAACGGAACGTGCAATATGAGATTTATTCACAAAATGGGTCAGTCCGATAATTGTACCGCGAGCAGCTGAATTCCAATGTGGAGCAAAAAGACCGGAGAAGGCAGGGACAAAATAAACTCCGCCATTATCTGTTACTTTTTCGGCAAGATTATTGATCTCATGAGATTCTGTTATCAAACTAAAATTATCGCGGATCCACTGAATTAATGAACCGGCAATTGCTACCGAACCTTCCAGAGCATAAATCGGTTTTTGATCTTTTATCTGGTAACCAACAGTTGTCAGTAATCCATTTTTGGAATGAACGATCTCATTTCCGGTATTCATCAATATGAAACATCCGGTACCATATGTGTTCTTTACATCTCCCTTTTGGAAGCAGGTCTGCCCGAAAAATGCTGCTTGCTGGTCTCCCAGAATTCCTGAAATCGGGATTTCATTTTCGAATCCGAATTTTGTTTTTCCATAAATCTCGGATGAAGAACAAATTTTGGGTAACATTTTTTTTGGTATATCAAGTATTTCTAATAGTTCATCATTCCAATCAAGTAATTCCAGATCCATCAGCATTGTACGGCTGGCATTTGTTACATCTGTTATATGCTTTCCGTCTGTTAAATTCCAGGTGATCCAGCTATCGATATTTCCAAAAATTGCTTCTCCATTTTCTGCAGCTTTGCGAAGATCTTTCACGTTATCCAGAAGCCATTTGATTTTTGGACCTGAGAAATAAGTTGCGACCGGAAGTCCTGTTTTTTGTTGAAATAATTTTTCATATTTTTTTAAAGATCTACAAATTTTATCAGTGCGGGTATCTTGCCAGACGATAGCATTATAATAAGGTTTTCCAGTTTTCCTGTTCCAAATAACAGTAGTTTCACGTTGATTTGTAATTCCAATTGTAACAATCTGATTTTCTGATATTTTGGCTTTTTGTAAAGTTGCAGCAATTACTTTTTTTGTGTTCCGCCAAATTTCAAGCGGATCGTGTTCTACCCAGCCGGCTTTGGGGAAGATCTGTTTATGCTCGATCTGATGAGAAGCTACAATATTGCTATCATGATCGAACAGAATAAACCTGGTACTGGTAGTTCCCTGATCAATCGCCCCGACATATTTTTTCATTTTTCTCCTTTTTTGCAACGAACAAAAACTAACAAAAACGAACTTTTTTTGCCACTGGCTTTCACAGACTTAACACAGCATTTTTCACTTCTTTTCTGTGTTCTCTGTGTGCTCTGTGGTTTTCCTTCTTTTCTTTAAATATTTTTCATATTTTTTCACTAATCCGGGGAAATTCTTGAGCTCCTGTTTCCCCTTCACGGTAATATCATAAATTCCATGATCAATTCTTTGAAACCAACCATAAAAATTACTGTATAAAATGGAAAGAGTTTTTTTGCCGGAATCATATTCTCTTAATTTCTTAGGAGATGCTGGAGCAAGTTCTTTTAAATAAACTGCAATTTGGATCGCATTTTCTTTGTAAGCAGTAACTATCTTTTTTTTATTGGAACCGCCAACATTCAAATTTTGGGAACGGTTTTCAATTTCTTTTAGAATTGCTTTTTTCCGTTTGGAAATCTTCTTTCGTTGAAACTCTATCGGGTGAAAAACAATTTCAACTGGATTCACCGGATTATCAACATCAACAAAAATAAGACCAAGCTCCAGACGCCTGAGAATATGCAGAATTCCTTTCCAGTGTTTTTTTGATCTTAATGAGGGTTTTGGAATTGCTACATACACCGAATCAGTTATTCGCTGTCTGTCTGTTGCCTGGATGAAAAGCTGTAAATTTGCATTTAATTTTAATTCGATAATGATCAATTCGTCATTTTTTGTGGCTGTAATATCGCAATTTTTTACTTCAGCACGAACCTTGTAACCGTTTGCTTTCAAATAGTTTTTTACTGGTTCAAAAAGATCTGATTCTTTCATTTTTTTTGTAAGACAAATCCACTCATTGCAGGAATGATTTTTTTTGCGAGCTTGGTTTCTGTTATAAGATCAAAATAAGAATTTAATGGGAAATCCAATTTTCTATCTTCGGAATTGTTATTAATAATGATGATCAAATCTTTCTCCTCCAGAGATCTTTTATAAATTATGATATTATTTTTGGCACTCACAAATTCAAAATTTCCTCTACGGATTGAAATATTATTTTTTCTGATCTTGATCAGTTTTTTATACCAGTTTTTTAGTTCTAATGAGTCTTT
>DAOUTP010000039.1 GCA_030626645.1 Candidatus Cloacimonadota bacterium | reverse complement strand
CATCCGCATGATGCAACCGATTTCAAAGCAGAATTTATCCGGGAAAAAGCACAACATTCCAAAGTGATCGCGATCGGTGAGATCGGGTTGGATTATTATAGAAATCTATCTCCAAAAGATGTTCAGAAAAAAGTATTTGAGCAGCAGATACAAATTGCCATGGAATTAGATATGCCCATTATTGTTCATGATAGAGATGCACACGAAGATTGTTATGATATCTTAAACAGAAACAATGCGAGAAATGTTGTTTTTCATTGTTTCTCAGGTGATGAGATATTTGCACAAAAAGTTATAGAAAAAGGTTGGAATATTTCTTTCACCGGAACAGTAACTTACAAAAATTCTAATATGGAAAATACTATTAGATTAGTACCGACTCATAAATTCTTTATCGAGACAGATTCACCATATCTTTCTCCCCATCCGCAAAGAGGAAAAAGAAATTCACCCTTGAATCTACAATATATAATAGAAAGAATATCGGAAATTCGTGGAACAACTCCAAAAAAAATCGCAGAACAATCATATGGAAATGCCTGTGATTTCTTTACTTTAACAAAATAAATAAAATAGAATATATGAATTTTATAAAAATAGCTTGAACTAAAATTACTAGTTCATAATTTTTGCACCAAATTGATTAATGGAGGAAGAAAATGGCTGTAATTATTAATGCTGAAACTTGTATTGGTTGTGGTGCATGCATCGATACATGTCCTACAGAAGCTCTTGAAATGAAAGACGATAAAGCTGTTGTTATTGTAGACAAATGTGTTGATTGCGGTGCTTGCCTTGATTCTTGTCCGGTAGAAGCAATTACATTATAATTTAAGAATTTATTAAATTGAAAGCCGATAGTCATATCGGCTTTTTTTAATATGAGTATTATTCTTTTATTGACAATATATATGCTGTACAAATTTTTTCGAGTGTTTCAATATTTATGAAGTATTAATATTATTAATTATTATTTTACAATTTTTACCTTAATCTAAACTATGTCTTAATAATTAGGGGAAAGGGCTTTATGAAAAATATTAATATGGTAGTTGATATTGGGAATACACATATCGTAATTGGTTTTTATTCCAATTCTGAATTTCAATATTCCTGGCGACTAAATACTGACAGTACAAAAACGGAAGATGAATATTTCAGTATTCTCAAACTTTTAGCAGATGATCGTAACTTAATACTAACTCAGATAAATAAAGCAGCGATCTCATCTGTTGTTCCGGAAATTACGCGGATTTTTTCTCATCTCATTAATAAATATATAAAATGTAACATAAATATAATTAATGCATATTCAATACTTGGGTTAAAATTTCCTATGAAAGATCCAGGATTCATAGGATCAGATCTTGTGGTAAATGCTTTCTCAGCAAAGGAAAAATACAAAACAAATTGTATTATATGTGATTTTGGAACAGCAACTACAATTCAGTTGGTTGGTAAAGATGGTCATTTTTATGGAACTATTATAGCACCCGGTGTTATTACTTCGGCTAAAAATCTCTTTGATTCAACTGCACTCCTCTCGAATGTACAGCTAAAAGAACCGGAACATTTACTAGGAACAAATACAACAGATGCTTTGCTTTCAGGTATTATCACAGGGAATTCACTCATGCTGGATGGATTTATTAAAGCATTAAAAAAAGAATATAAACATCTTAGCCCTCTTAAAACAATTGCAACCGGCGGAATTGCTGAATTGATCTGTAAGGATTCAAAAGAAATTGATATTATTGATAAAAACTTAACTCTAGATGGGTTGAATCGAATCTGTATCAAATAAAAAAATAGATGAATAAAAAATTATTAGCTGTTTCGATATTAATGTTGTTTGCTTTATTATCATTTGCACAAGGGTTCCAACCAGAATTCAATCTGAGGGGAATTGCTAAATTAGAATATAATGAAATCGATGTTTATAGATTCCAGAAAGGGTTCTCTATCACAGCTTATCCACATAATAAATTTGGCACCTATCAGATTCAAACACATAAAGAGATAGATTATGATAAGCAACTTGTAAAATTAACTGCAAAATTAAATAATTTAGAACTTTACCCACCGATATTTATATCACTTAAGAGCTTTAATCGAAACGCATTCTATGGATATTTTAAAAGAGAATTATTAGTAAAATGCAAAGAACTCTTGGGAAATAAAGAGCGTGAACAAGGAGAAGGTCTAATTCCTGAAATTGTTATTAAATTGCCCAAAATGGCTCTGCCGAAATCCGTTCGCAGATTCATGGGTGATAAAGCTGGAAGATTGAACTTGAATGGAAGCCAGCGATTAACATTTGCCGGTAGAATGTTTACGCGAAGTGATGCAGTAGGTGAAGGAGATGACAATATTGACTTCACACCGGAAATGAGACAGGATCTTAACTTGCGGCTCAGGGGAACAATAGGTGAAAAGATTCATGTAGATGTAAACCATCAATCTACTTCTGATGATGAAGTAATGCCAACGCCGAGCGAGATCAATATAAATTATGAAGGTGATGAAGATGAAATTGTAAGAGCGGTTGATGGTGGTAATATCTCACTTTCGTTAGCCGGTTCAAAATTTATTAGCTATAGTGCTTCATCTGAAGGTCTTTTTGGAATAAAAACACAATTTGAAGCTGGGCATTTAAGAGTTACAACAATCATGGGTAAAGATGAAGCACAAAAAAATACTCAAACCTGGAAAGGTAGTGCTGAACCAAGAGAAAATGAAATGAGAAGTAGTGGTTTTGTTAATAAAACACACTATTATATTGAACAACCTTCTGCTCTGTACTCACTTTATGGTGATGCGGATGGTGTGGAAGGCGTAGCCTATCCAATGGGTTGGAAAGATAATGCCATTAAACTGGATCCAGAGTTTAGCAATTGGGAACTTTCACCAGCTGGCTGGTATTTACTACCTGATCCGGATATGAGACTTACAGTCTATCTTGATGATGGATCTGCCAGCAATAACACAATGACAAGACCGGGTGTGAATTATATTGATCATGGAGAGACATATCATTTTGATATTCTGACAGAAGGAACAGACTACATTTTCAATTATGATGCTGGTATAATTACTATGATGGGGGCGGTAAATAAAATTTATGCTATCGGGATCACATATACTCGTAATGATGGTACTGTGATTGGAAATGACGCCAGTTCTCCTGTAGAAACTAAAATGTTACGTATAGAGAACCAGGAAGTAAGTGATGAGGATTATTGGGATTTACAGGTAAGAAATTTTTATAATCTAGGTATGCAGAACATTGAAAATGAAGGTTTCGAGATGACGGTATATACGAAACCTGCAGGAAGTACAATTCCATATCCTAATGCTCCCGAGGAAGTAGTTACGCCTAGTTTTCCAGATATTACACTTAATGAGTACCTTAGACTGGATAACAATGATGACGGCAAAATCAATGGTGAAGATACTGCTGTGAATCTGATTGCAGGTTACATATATTTTCCATTTATTAAACCCTTTTACTCATTGAATGATTCAATTATTTATTACCAAGAACCCGTAACCGATCCAATTACAAACTACATCTTTATTAAAGGTAAGATCGGTAGAGAAAATATTCAATTGCAGATGGGTATTTTACCGGGAAGTATTGTGATAAAGATAGGACAGGATAAAGATGAGCTTGTAGAGAATATTGACTTCATAGCAGATTATGATTTTGGACTAATTACATTTCTAACGAGTGAGGCTAAAGATTCTGATATAGAGATTATAATTGATTATCAATTTAAACCACTTTTTGCAATGGATAATAAAACCATCCTCGGATTGCGTGCTGATATGGAATTCAATGAAAATATTAAGCTTGGTGGAACATTTATTTATCAATCTGAGAAAGTGAGGGAAGATAGACCTAAGATCGGTAACGAAAACAGAAGTATTATTCTTGCTGATATTGACGGAGAAATTAATTATGATCTGCCATTTATAACTAAATTCATAGATTGGCTTCCATTGATAAAAACAGATGTTAGATCATCTGTAACTCTATCGGGTGAAGTAGCGATGAGCCTCCCGCGCATATATGGAAGTGATAAACAATACGATAAAAAAGAAGCATACCTTGATGATATGGAAAGCACAATAGAGATGTATCCACTTGGAATTACCAGAGCTACCTGGTCATTTGCCAGCAGACCGGCTGAAGAACCTTCTGGAAATCTTATCGATTATGGTAAAGCACATATCAATTACTACAATCCCAATGATGTATATGCCAGAGATGTTTATGACCCCAACTCTCTAACCGAGAAAGAGGAGAAAGAAAAAGTATCAGTATTAGCATGTAAAATAAAACCTCCCGATATTGGAATGCCCGGAACAAACATGAAATATTGGGCTGGTGTGATGAAATATATCGGTAATGAAGTAGATTTTTCTAATAAGAAATATATTGAGATCCTGGCAAAAGTAGACACACTTAATTATAATCAGGAATCCCGCCCGGTGGTTATGCATATAGACCTGGGGAAAGTGAGTGAAGACTTTTATCGTCCGGGTGAAAATGATTTGCCAGACAAAGAAGATGGAGGACCCGAAACACCTGTTGATGGATTCCTGGATGGTGGTGAAGATATAGGTTTGGATAGAATTAAAACCGGTGACTCCGGTGATGATCCTGATGATAATTTTGATAATGAGGAAGTGGTTATAAATGGTGCTGAAGAATATCCTTATATTAATGGAACAGAAGGTAATAATAAACTCGATACAGAAGATTTAAATGATAATTATGATTTAGATAAAGATAATATTTACTTTGAATATTCAGTCAGCCTTAACGATGGCGAAGAGTTTATGGAAGGGGAGTTTAATGGCTGGAGATTGTTCCGAATTCCTCTTCATAATCCCGAAAATTACAGAATTATAACAGATAATGCCAGCAAAATACCCAATATCAAAAAGATCAGTTTCTCTCGTATCTGGTTTGAGGTTGAAGATAGCACAAGAGTCCGAATTGTGAATCTTGATGTAGTCGGGAATAAATGGGAAGAAGGATTTATTAAAAACGAAGATGGGACAGTTGCAACAGGCAATACCGAAATTATGCAAGTTGGAATTGCAGATAATCAATCTGACCAGCATTATACACCTGCTCCGCATACAGTTATCGAGGAAAATGGTGAAGCTACATTAGAACAATCATTAACCATAGAGTATAAGAATTTGGAAACCAGGAAACATGGTCTGGTAACTCAGGAATTTTTGGATCCATATAATCTTCTTGCATATAATAAGATACGTTATTGGGTATATGCCGAGAAACCGATTACGGGCTATTCTCCGGAAGAACAAGACTCTCTGATTATTCGTCTTGGGGCAGATTCAGTGAATTACTATGAGATAAAACAACCTTTGTATCTTCAAGAATATAATGCCATTATGGATGAAGACGGCTGGAGAGAAATTGAAATTGAATTCTCTGAATTCACACAATTAAAAAACTTAGATAGCAATAATGATGTAAGTTACTATATTGGAGATATAAAACTTTCTAAAGTTGGAAATCCAAGTCTATCGGACGTAAGAGAGATGTCTTTGGGTTTAGAAGCATCAAACCAATTTACAGGGAGAATATATTTTGATGATATCAGGGTAGCAGATCCATATGAAGATCTGGGAATTGCAACCAGAGCAAATTTTTCAACCAGTTTCGCAGATTTTGCTACATTTAACATAGGTTTGGATTACAGGTCGGAAAATTTTCAATCTTCAGCCAGAAGAACTACTAATGTGTCATATGTTCAACAAACAAGCCTGGACATAACCAACAGGATTAATTTGAATAAATTTATGCCGGCAGAATGGGGTATCAATATTCCGCTTAATCTTGCAAGGACACAATCAGTTGGAATACCACGATTTAAATCGGGTTCCGATATTTTGCGTGAAGATCTTCTTGCCGAAGATAAAGATCGAGAGACAAATAGAAATCTATCATATCGTGCTGATCTTACCATAAGTCAGTCTAAAACACCTAAAAGCAAAATATTGGCTTATACATTAAAGAATACTACTATTAGTGGTAATATTCAGAAAACTTTTACAACAAATGCTACCCGTGCGGATACAACAACAACTTATACACTTAAACATATATATAATTTCACGATTCCCAAAGAGAAGATTGATATAGGTTTGTTTTCAAATTATAAGTTCCATTTCTTCCCGCATAACATATCTAATACATTAACTCTGCGGAATACTGATCCATATGCATGGCTTTGGGATACGTATACCGATTCGATCCCGCATTGGGCTCCCAATACAAACTCGTTTCAAACTCGAACATTTGAAACATCATCCGGTTTTGATTACGATATTTTAAGTGATATTTCAACTTCATACGATCTTACCACCAAACGGGACCTTATGTTGAAGAACTATTGGAAAGGATATAACATAGGAGAGGAGAAAGAGAGAACTCAAAACATTGCAGTTGGATTTGATCCAAAGTATATTGATAATATAATCAGTTTCAACGGTGATGCATCTGTTACTTACGATGATGATCATGTGAAATCAGGTACGCAGGATACACTATATTACAGAGGTGGAGTAAATCGGAAAATTGGTGGGAACGTTACTTTAAAAAATCAGGATATGCTGCGTGATCTTGCCAGTTGGCTGGATAAAAAATTCTCAGGAATTGCCAAAGAGGAAGAAGAATCTGAACCGGATCAGAAAGATGAAGAGATAAAAAAAGAAGAAAAAGACAATTTCGAACAACCTGAGATGCGAACACCATTTGGCGGTGAAGAACCAAAGGATGAACCTGAGGAACCTGAAAAAAAAGGAGAAGATGATTCAAAGGAAGGAGATGAATTAGAAGGTGATTCGCCGAAAGAACCGGAAAAAGGTGATAAAGAAGGACAGCGTGAACCTGAGAAGAAACCTGAACAACAGACTATGCCAGAGAGAAAAAGCAATCTACTTGCTTCAATTGTAAGCTATATCAGCGGATTGAGCAATATCAGCGTTTCTTATGATAATACTTACCGTACAACCTACGATGATAGATTCGACCGCCCCGATTTTCTTTATCAATTAGGTCTACCGCATATTCTTGATGAAGAAGGAGATGATAAGGAAATAATCCTGAAAACAATTACTGACAAATATTCAACTTCAGCCAGCTTTCCGATAATTAGGAATTTATCAACAAACTTTGGTTACTCAAGAGAGATAACAACAACAATAAGTAATATTAGTAAACTAAAGATTACTACAACCTTTCCAAATATTTCGGTAACACTTACAGAATTTGAAAAGCTAATTCACGCCGAGAAAATACTTACAAGTTCCCGCCTTACAAGCAGCTATGTTTATTCAGAAATGCTAGATGGTGATATCGATTTTACACAAGCCGATACAGAACAGAACCGGATCAATCTCACTCCATTGATTTCATGGCATGGGAATTGGGTTCATAATATTACAAGCAGTTTTTCCCTTAACTACTCTGATCTGGAAAACATTAGCCATCGTGTTAATTATGATGATATACGACGCACCACAACTCAATCTATGAATGGCAATCTTTCATGGTCATTTTCTAACCCCAAGGGTATAAGAATTTTATTCTTCAAACGAACAAATATGAAGAATGAAATTACTACGGATGTGAATTTCAATATGGATATGACTGAAACAACAAGTAAAGGTCAGGAGAAAGAAATTACAGAAATTGAAAGAACATCATATAGCATTACCCCAGGAGCATCTTATAAATTTAGTAAGAGCATTACTGCCGGACTTACCAGTGAATATGAATGGACAGAAGATAAAAAGAGAAAAACATCTTCTTCAATGTTCCGTCTTAGTATCTGGATAGAAATAATTTTTTAAGAACTTGTTTAATAATTGTAACAAGCATTTTACTTGACATCAGGATATTCTATTGCTTAAGAAGTACATTAATAAGGAGAAACCAATGGTAACTAAAGCGCAGAAATTCAGATTGGGCATTTTTATTACTGTAATATCTGTTTTAATGATCATGTTCCTCATTATGGTTGCCGGTACAAAGATCATGCAAAAACGTGATATTTATTACATTCGATATAAAGATACATCAGTAACTGGGCTTCAGATTGGCGGACCAGTGAAATATCGAGGTATTGGTATTGGAAGAGTTGATGATATTTCTATTGATTTAGAGAATATTTCTGATATTATTGTAACTGCAAGCATAAAATCGGATACACCGATCAAGGGTGACATGAAAGCTTCCTTGATCCCGATTGGAATTACCGGTCTGGTGCAGGTTGAAATAACAGGCGGGTCACAAGAAGCAGAACTTTTAGAATCAGGTTCATATATTAATGCAGGTCAATCTACGTTTGAAAGTATTTCCGGAAAAGCAGAGATAATTGCCAATAAATTTGAAATACTTCTTAATAACCTAAACACTATAACCAGCGAAGAAAATGCAAAACGACTAAATAACATTATAGCAAATGTTGATACGATCATTGATGATAATCAAAGCTCAATTATTAATACTGTTGCATCATTAGAGGTCATTACAAAAGATTTAGAGCAGATAGCAAATAGTACAAGATCTCTTTTAGAAAGATTTGATAAGATCATGGAATCCGGGCAAGTTGAAAAGATCGTTACAAGTACCGAAAAGATCACTTCTGATCTTGCAGATTCAGATTTGAAGCAGATCATAATAGATATCCATAAACTGACAGTTGATGCAAATAATGCAATTTCCCATATCGATGCAACTCATCTTGAAAGCAGGCAGGATCTACTTGATACAATTGAAAGTCTGAAAGAAACTATCGACTATTTAAACGATTTTTCCAGACAGATCAGTGAAGATCCATCAGTGCTTATAAGGTTAGGAAATTAAGGGAGAAGTAACTATGAAAAAAATAATTGTTTTAAGTTTATTAATCATATTTTTATTTGGGTGTATGGCAAGAAACATCGTACCCAGAAATTACTTCATTCTTGAATATTATTCTCATTCCGAAAAAGATGAACTCAGGTTGGATGAGCCCTTCGATCAATCTGTTTACATTGAGGATACAAAGGTTCCAAGAACCTATAATAGAAAACAGATTGTTGTTCGTCATTTTGGACCACGCATTACATATTCCAATAATAATCTTTGGGGAGTTAAACTTTCAAAGATAATTCCAAATATGGTAAAAAAACGGCTGGATAGTTACAATATGTTCAAGAATACACAAAGAGAACTGTTTACTTCCACACCTGATTATGTAATTGAAACAAGTATTAATAATATTGAGATGTATATATCCGAAACACTCTATCAGGCAAGATTGAATATCGATTTCACGTATCGAAAAAAAGATATGGAAAAACCACTATTAACTCATTCAGCGAATATAGAAAGAGTATTGTTAAAACAAGATTTTGATACTTTTACACAAACAATAAATGAAATCTTTTTAGATGAGATCGACAAATTTGCCGCTAAGATAACTATTCATAATACGTTTGGGTCACAAGCCGTTATTTCGCAAGATAAAATCGCGATAGAGATTGATCCTGCACTTGTTGAGATACTTGATTCGGAAGAAGATACCAGCGGGAAAGGACTCCTGTTAGTGCCTGCTATTACAAGAACAGAAAATGAACCGTATTATAAAATTTATGATAAATATGGATATGAAATATCTGGTAAAATAGGAGAAGCATTACCGTTGATGGAAGGTACTTATTCTATCGAATATGGCTCTGGAAATAAAGATCAAAAAATGACTAAAAAGAACATCAAAATTCATCCGCGTTATAAAACAATAGTAGAACCTGACTGGGGTTGTCTAATTGTTGAAATTATAGATAAAAATAGAAACTTTGCCAAAGTTATTTACGAGTTATTTGATTTAGAACACGGAGAAAGTTATGGTAGCGAATTCCCTGCAGAAGTTGAACTTGGCGAGCAGGAAAAAGTCTGGGTTCTTAAACCGGGACATTATAAAATTACCATAAATAATGAACCATTTAATACTTACACAGATTTTACAACTGTTCTTATAGAAAAAGGCAACGTACAGAAACTGACGATTGTTATGGAAACCGATGAGGAAGGGAATCCTACCAATATGACTGGAGCTGGGATTTTAGAGGAAAGTTTTTTAGCAGCTTCTTTGGAGTCGCTTAAGCTATCTAGTGCAATTCACATTAATGGGAACATGAACAGTGATAATGAGTTAAATGAAGATGATCCTGAAATAACCATTACCATGAATTCACAACTGGAAAATTATCTCATTTACGACAAAGATCCACTTTATTATAATATGAAAAGTGTTATTGATCTGGGTGTATCAAAATCTTCGGATACAGATTTCCGTCTTGCTTCAGATGATATCAATATCAAGAATACAGGAATTTATTATTTTATAAAAGATCTTGGCTTATATGGAAGATTTGATGTAAACTCACATTTCTTCGATGAAACACAATACAGCACAGAGGACTTCTACTACCAAAAATTTGATGAAAATGGTGTTGCGTTGGGAGATAGTGTATTATCCGACAATATTCAGATAAAATCATCCTTCTACCCAATAGAATTAAAGGAAGGATTTGGTATTAATTATAGGATATTAAAACTATCCAGAGCTAATTTAAGTTTTAGAGCAGGATTCGGGATAAGACAATCGTTTAATGAAGATGTTTTTGTTTTAGAAACATCTGTTGAGGTTGCTGGTGTTGAACATAGAAAGTACTTTGAATTAGCTTCTACAAATACAACTGGAACAGAGCTTTCACTTGTTGGTGATTTTCAACTACCTTTTAACCTAACTTATTCTACAGATGCAGATTTCTATTTTCCTTTCGATGAAGCTGGTGAATACACGTTTGAATGGGAAAATTCTTTTAAATTGAATTTGCTCAAGCATATCTCACTTGATTACAAATTTAATTTGAAAAAGTTAGGTGAGGAATCAGGAATTGACTATCTGGTTAAAGAGCACAGTCTGTTCTTAAGAGTAACATATTTCTTGAGATAGTATGGAATATAGAGCACAATCATTATTCTTTGATGGAGAGCTTACAAAGCACACCGTACCTGCTTTGTTTGATGAATTTCCAAAATATAGTAACCAAACTATTTTCACACTTGATCTGCTTCAGGTTACAAAGATCGATAGCGCAGGCATTGCTTTTATTGATGAAATACTGTCGCAATTAGAGCTTAATCCTGATGATTCACTTTCTCTGAATGAAATGGTAAGAATAGCCTATAATACTTTTACATCAACAAAATTAAAACATGTTAAAACAGAGAATAAATTAGATTTCTTCACGCAACTTGGATCAGGATCTGTGGATTTTCTCAGATCAATAAAAGATGGAATATACTTGATCGCAGATATTTCCTATTGGTCATTTGTAGGTATTTTCAATAAAAAGGGACAACGCAAAGGATCAGTAATTCAACAAGCTCTGTTCATCGGAGTGGATGCGCTTGGAATAATCACATTACTTTCATTGATACTTGGTTTAATACTGGCTTTGCAATCT
>DAOUTP010000324.1 GCA_030626645.1 Candidatus Cloacimonadota bacterium | reverse complement strand
CAACAGTTAAAATTAATGCCTGGCATTTTGAAAATCTTTTACTGCAGGCTGGCGGGAAGATCATGAATGAAGATAATACAAAACCGTTGTTCAATAGTAAAGAGGGTGTGCAGGCTTTGAACTTCTTCACGAATATTTTGAATATTGACAAAACAGCTTATCTCTCTCCAGGTTATGATGGTCAGAAAGATTTCACAGCCCAGAAAGTTGCTTTTTACCAGGATTCAAGTGTTTCAATGGCTTTTATGCTTACAACAGGAATTACCTTTAATATGGGAATATCTGCCGTTCCAGTTAACAAAACAAAGCAGAATATTATCAGTGGTACAAATGTGGTTATCTTCAAAAATGAAGAAGATAAGAAAAAAGAGAAAGCTGCCTGGGAATTCGTAAAATGGTTCACAGATACTGAGCAAACAGCAAGATGGAGCGAATTAACCTATTATATGCCGGTTCGTAAAAGTGCGATGGAAGTTGAAGCTTTAAAAAATAGAATTGCCAGTAATCCTGAAATTGCATCTGTTTACGACCAATTGAATTATGCAACCTTCGAACCACAGATCAGTGAATGGTTTGAAACAAGAAAGTATTTAGAAGAGCATGTTATTGAGAAAGTGGTTAGAGGAATGTTAACTCCTGAGAAAGCACTTGAGAATGCTGCTAAAATGATAGAAAAGAAAATAGCTAAAAGAGAAAAGTAAGAGGAAGTAATGAAGATAAAAATAAAATTCCCGGATGGTTCGGTTAAAGAACATCCGAAAAATATATCTCCATTGGAAATTGCGGAGGGCATAAGTCATGGTCTGGCAAAACAGACTGTTGTTGCTGAGATAAATGGAAAACTTGTAGATCTCGATTTCAAAATTGAAGAAGATGCTGAGATCAAACTTTTTAAATTTGATAGTAAAGAGGGGCAGGAAGTATATTGGCACAGTACTGCACATCTTCTTGCTCAAGCAGTGAAAGAACTTTTTCCGGAAGTTAAAGTTGCAATTGGTCCTGCTATAGAAAACGGATTTTATTACGATTTTGATAAAGAAGTTCCATTTACAGATACAGATCTGGAAAAGATCGAGCAAAAAATGAAAGAACTTTCTAAGCAGAATGCTGTTTACAAAAGACAGGAGCTTTCCAAAAAAGAAGCGATTAAATTATTTTCTGAGCTAAAAGAAGATTATAAATTGGAATTATTAGAAGAGATTCCGAGTGATGAAATAATTTCTGCCTATACTCAAGGTAATTTCACTGATCTCTGCCGAGGACCTCATATTTTAGATACTGGAAAAATTAAAGCGATCAAGCTTCTAAAAACTTCCGGTGCATACTGGCGCGGAGATTCCAAAAATAAAATGCTGCAGCGGATCTATGGAGTGAGTTTCCCTTCCAATAAAGAGCTTAACACTTTTTTATATAATTTGGAAGAGGCTAAAAAGAGAGATCATCGGAAAATAGGGAAGGAACTCGATCTTTACTCATTCTCAGATGAAGTTGGTCCCGGACTTGTGTTGTGGCATCCAAAAGGTGCGATGATGCGTTCTATAGTTGAGGATTACTGGAAGAAACGTCATTTTGAAGATGGTTATAATGTTGTATACACTCCGCATATTGGAAAAGCTGGACTTTGGGAAAAGAGTGGTCATTTGGAATTCTTTAAAGAAAGTATGTACAGTGCCATCGAGGTGGATGACATGGAGTATTATCTCAAACCGATGAATTGTCCTTTCCATATTGCTATATATCAGGATCAGAAGAGAAGTTATCGTGAACTTCCCATTAAATATGCAGAGATGGGAACAGTTTACAGGTATGAAAATTCCGGTTCTCTTCATGGTCTAATGCGTGTTCGTGGTTTCACACAGGATGATGCACATATTATTTGTACTCCGGATCAACTTGATAATGAGATCGAGGAAGTTATTGAATTTAGTTTGAATATACTTAAAGCTTTCGGATTTGAGGATTTCGAGATCTATCTTTCTACAATGCCGGAAAAAGCTGTTGGTGAAAAAGCAGATTGGGATAAAGCAGCTTTATCATTGAGAAAAGCACTGGAAAAATTAGAAATAGATTATGAAGTTGATGAAGGTGGTGGTGCGTTTTATGGTCCCAAGATCGATATTAAGATCAAAGATGCTTTAAACCGTTCCTGGCAGTGTT
>DAOUTP010000313.1 GCA_030626645.1 Candidatus Cloacimonadota bacterium | reverse complement strand
ATTGACAGAAGAGAACGTTTACATCAAGATTTAATAAAACTTTATCATAAGTTTCCAGATCCTGCAGATAGACCGATCTTATTTGGAATTCCAATTGGAGTAAAAGATATATTCCATGTTGATGGTTTTGAAACAAAAGCAGGATCAGATCTGCCTTCAGAAGTTCTTCAGGGGAAAGAATCGGAAGTTGTTACAAAACTAAAACAAGCTGGCGCACTTGTTATGGGAAAAACTGTTACCACTGAGTTTGCCTATTTCCATCCCGGAGCTACTTGCAACCCACATAATTTTGATCATACACCAGGTGGCTCAAGCAGCGGTTCAGCAGCAGCAGTAGCAGCCGGATTTTGTCCTTTAACTTTAGGAACTCAGACTATCGGTTCAATTTCTCGGCCTGCTTCTTTTTGCGGGATAACCGGTTTCAAACCAAGTTTTGGCAGGATTTCTACTGATGGAGTTATCCCATTTTCAAGATCGGCAGATCATATCGGTTTTTTTACTCAAGATATGGAAGGCAGTAATATCATTGCTTCAATTTTATGCAATAATTGGAATGATGATCTTCCTGAAATTAATAGAAAACCTGTATTGGGAATTCCTGAAGGTAAATTTCTGGAGCAAACATCATCTGAGATACTTTCTACCTTTTATCAAACTATTGAGAAATTAAAACATAAAGGATTTATTATTAAATCAATTCCAACTTTTGATAACATTGATGAGATCAATGATAAGCATAAATTGATGACTGCTGCAGAATTCGCTGAAGTTCACAAGAATTGGTTTGAGAAATATGAAAACAAATATCACCAAGCCTCTATTGATCTGATAAAAAAGGGTCGAAGTGTTCCAATTGAAGTTTTGAATAAGGCTATTAATGGCAGAATTCAGCTTCGTGAAGAATTAGAACAATTACAAAAGGAAAATGAAATTGATCTCTGGGTTTCTCCTTCTGCTGTTACAACTGCTCCCAAAGGATTAGATTCTACCGGAGATCCGGCAATGAACCTTCCCTGGACTTATGCGGGTGTTCCGACGATATCTATTCCTTATGGACTTTCTGATGAGTTACCCATTGGAATTCAATTTGCCGGTAATTATTTTAAAGATGAAACTTTATTCAAATTAATAAAAAGAATCGTATGAATGAACAGTTAATATCGAGATTTAGATCTTTCGCAAGGAGATTGAGAGTAAAAAACTTCCAAGAAATAGTTTTTTTTCTTGCCAGTGAATTATATTCATTTTCTTTTTGCGACAGTTAATGTGTTAATTTATTAAATAGGGTACTAATGAATAATTATTCATTAGATTGATGTTCAAAAAAATAATGTAAGGAGTCTTTATGAAAGATCTTAACGGTAAAAATTTCGTTCTAGGTTTCCAGCACATGTTCGTAATGTTCGGTGCTACTGTTCTAGTACCATTAATTACAGGACTGGATGTTGGAGTAACACTTTTCGCAGCAGGTGTTGGTACGCTTTTATTCCACGTACTCACCAAGTTTGAGGTACCTGTATTTTTAGGTTCATCTTTTGCTTTTATCCCTGGTATAATCGCAGTAGCAACTATGGAAGGCGGTTCATTACCAGAAGCATTAGGTGGTATTGTAATAGCAGGTCTATTGTATATTGTGGTAGCTTTTATTTTTAAGTTTATCGATGCTCGCATATTGCACAAGATCCTGCCACCTTTTGTAACCGGTCCCATAATCATTCTTATCGGTTTGATATTGGCTCCAGTTGCTATCAATAATGCAAACGGAACTTATGCGGCTGGTATTGTAGAAAAAATCGGTGTAAATGGTTGTTGGCTTGTTGCATTATTTACATTTGCAGTTGCTGTTTTCGTTAAAGTCTTTTTTGAAAAAACAGGAGCAAAATTATTATCAATGCTTCCGGTTCTTATTGCTCTCATTGCCGGTTATGTATTTGCTATTATCCTGGGAATTGTAGATTTTTCAACTGTAAAAGAAGCCGCATGGTTTGGTTTACCTAAATTCTCTTTACCAGTATTTTCTTCACGTTCAATTTCGATTATAGTACCAATTGCTATTGTTACTATTGTTGAACACTTTGGCGATATTCTTGCTATCGGAAATGTTGTTGGAAAAGACTTCATTAAAAAGCCTGGTATCCATAGAACATTATTGGGTGACGGACTTGCCACATCTCTTTCCGCTATGATCGGTGGTCCTGCAAATACAACTTACAGTGAGAATACCGGAGCTGTTGCTCTTACTGGTGTTTATAATCCTGTTATTATGAGAAT
>DAOUTP010000146.1 GCA_030626645.1 Candidatus Cloacimonadota bacterium | reverse complement strand
AGAGCTTATAATATCTATTTAACTAGAAGTGTGAACTTTATTGAAAATGCAAAAACCAAGATCGCTCTTGCAAATATCCATATCAAGCAAAATGAACTAATAAAAGCAGAAGAAATTCTGTTCGAACTTTATCAAGATAAGGATCTCAAATCGAGAAGGAATAGATATAAAACGCGAGCAAACAGACAGTGCAGAGAACTTCTTGCAGAAATTTATCTTATGCGGAACGCTTCCCAAAAAGAGATAATAAAATATCTTGAGGAAGCTAAAGAATTCACATTTAATAAAAATGATATAAGTGAGATTGAGTACAAAATTATTCATCTATTGATCATGAATGGGGAGAATGATCTGGCGAAAGAGAAGTTGAGGAATGTGTTGGAAAATGAAAATTCTGGTTCTGATACTTTTAAGAAAGGTTATTATTATTCATTTTTGATCGCAATTATGACAAATGATGCTGAATCTGACAGTTTATTGGGTGAGCTTCTCATCAATATTCCAGAAGATGCTATAACCAATGATGCTTTGCTGCTTTTTCAGAGTACAAATCATGTTCAAAATGATGCAGATCGAGAAGATTTATTGAAAGCGTATAGGAAGAGGTCATTATTCAAAAATCAAGAAGCAATTGAAATACTTCGTTCCATTTATGAAAGATCAAAAATTGAAGATTTGTTATTTTTAGCGGGAGAATGGGCTATGCAAACCGGTAAAATGGAGCTTGCTGCAGAGATATTTTCTCATGAATTTTCTAAGCTGGATCTACAGCAATTTGCAATTTTAAGACTGGCTGAGATAGAAAATGATAAAACAGCAAAGAGAAACTTTAGCAGAGATTTTCTGCAGAACAATCCACAGTCTATTTTCTCTCCGCAATTCAGAAGAATCCTGGGGAATTAATGAAGAATTTTCTAAATTACATTATTCCATTTCTTGTTCTGATATTAGTTTTCAGATTTTTCAGTTTCATAATGTATTTTGCAATTCGATTTTGGTATATTTCAATTCCATTAGTACTGTATTTATTATATGAATTTAGAAAAAGCAGAAAGCAGAAGAAGTTCAAGCAGGATACAGGGCTGGACCCCGAGAAGGAAGTAAAATTGAAAGATGACCCTATCATTGAGGATGAAGAAAAATGAATAACCTCACCCCAACCCTCTCCTGTGAGGAGAGGGAGAAAGTATGAGGAAAGAAATGGTAGACAAACTTTCCAGACATAATCGTGCTTTATTACAAAACTATCAATATCATCTAAAAGTAGAAAAAGGTCTCTCCGAAAACAGTATAGAAAGCTACGAAAATGATATTTCCAATCTACTTACTCAGGTAGAGAAAAATGTTGAAAAAATTACAAATAAAGATATAATTGATTTTTTTGTAACTCTTCAAGAATTTGGTCTAACAAATTCAACAATTGCCAGAAAGCGAAGTTCAATCAGGTCATTCC
This sequence comes from Candidatus Cloacimonadota bacterium, assembly GCA_030626645.1. Classification (GTDB taxonomy): domain Bacteria; phylum Cloacimonadota; class Cloacimonadia; order Cloacimonadales; family TCS61; genus Tenebribacter. Next base: position 3,577 of record DAOUTP010000146.1, on the reverse strand, counting down.
TTAAATTCTTGATCGAAGAAGAAATTACAATTTCAACAGATGTTGATGATATTCCGAGTATCAAACCTTCGCAAAGATTACCAGACGTTCTCAGCGTTAAGCAAATGTTGAAACTTTTGGATAGTATTTCTACTAAAAAACCAACTGATCTGCGCAATAAAGCAATATTAGAACTGATGTATGCAACCGGAATCAGAATTTCCGAGACTATTAATCTTTCTATACACGAGGTATATTGGGATGATAAAGTTGTACGTGTTTTAGGAAAAGGAGGTAAACAACGGGTTATTCCAATTGCACAAAAATCCTTGAATTATCTTAAAGAATATTATAATTCTGCACGTTCATTATTACTAAAAGATAAGAGTACCGATATACTTTTTCTCAATAGATTCGGAGATAAGCTTAGCAGAATGGGAGTGTGGAAAGTGATAGATAAACTTACTACTGACGCAGGTATAAGTAAACATGTATCTCCTCATACTTTCCGGCACTCTTTTGCCACTCATCTTTTAGAAGCCGGAGCAAATTTACGTGTTGTACAGATGTTGTTGGGTCACTCAAGTATAAATACAACGCAGATATACATTAACATTGATAACACTTTTATCATGCAGGAACATCGCCTTTATCATCCTAGAAGTTAGAAGACAAATTAGTTAACATAATAGAATTGTTGACATTAATAATTATCTAAAAAAAATGTCGAAGTTTAAAATAATGGAGGAAGAAAATGTATAAAAAGGTTTTAATAATAACACTATTGTTACTTGCACTCACTATATCGAATTTATTTGCTCAAAAGTCTCTCGAAAGAATAGCAAATGAAAAAGGTGTTGAAGCCGAGACGTTATATAATGATAAGAAATTTGCGGAATCAGCACGGACTTTCGAGGCTGCGATTTCCAAACTGGAAGAAGCTGTAAAGACGGATGATATTCCACTTGATAATGAGAAAATATCAAGATGGCTTGAACTTGCCTTTAACGGTTACTATCAAGGGGAAAAGTTTGAAGAAGCTATCAAAATATTAGATAGACAGCTCAAGCTTGACCCTACGAATTATACACTGATTAATTATAAATCAATAATTCTAAAAAAATATCTAGGAAGAGTAGACGAAGCAATTGTAGTATTGAAGAAATACAATACTACAAAAAGAAGTTTTAAAGTTGAAAAGAAGATTGCATCTTATTATTCAGGTCTAGAAGATTATGAAAATGCTGTTATTTGGTATCACAAAGCATATGAACAAAAGAAAGATGCAACCGTTATTAAAAACATTGCAGCGCTATATCTTAAACTTGGCAAGAATAGCGAAGCAATTGCAGCATATGAAGATTTTATTAAAACTAATCCAAATGAAAGTGTACTTGCCAGAACTTATATGAATCTTGGTAAATTGTATGAAGATATGAAAAATAATGCTAAATCGATTGAGAACTATGAGAGATCAATTGAACTTAAATATAACAGTAATATAGTTCTTGGTCTTATAACAAAATACTATGAAGGGAATTTATACAATAATGCACTGGAAAAAATAGCTCTTTTTCTTGAGAATAAACCAGGAAATAGTGATGCTATCTATTATCGGGCGATGATCCATTTTAATCGTGGTGAGAAAGAACCAGCAACAGCTGATTTTGAAACAATATCGTCAGATCCAAAATATACAAAATTGGCAAAAGGTTTTATTGAAAGTATAAAGAGTGAATAGGTAAATAGAATAAGATGAGAAAAACTATAATTGCCGGAAATTGGAAGATGAATATGCTCTTCCCTGAAGTGGAAGATTTTTTATTTGAACTTTCAGATAACCTTGAGGGGAAAGTACTTGATTCTGTAGAAGTACTTATTTGTCCACCAGCTTTATACTTGGAGCTATCATCTGATATTGCTAACGATTCAAAATTTTATATTGGTGCTCAGAATGTTAATGATAATATTTCTGGTGCTTTTACAGGTGAGATCTCTGCTCCCATGCTGCATTCAATGGATTTGAAATATTGCATTATCGGGCACTCCGAAAGAAGAAAATATTATTCTGAATCAGATGAGTTGATAAATACAAAACTAAAAAGATTACATGAAAATGAAATGATTCCTATCGTGTGTGTTGGAGAAACATTAGAGCAAAGAGAACAGGGAATTACAGAAAATATAATTCTTACACAACTTGATGGTACTTTCAAAGATGTTAAAGTTGAAGATAATGTTGTGATCGCTTATGAACCTGTTTGGGCTATTGGAACAGGCAAAACCGCTACTCCTCAGCAGGCTCAGGAGATTCATTCATTGATCAGGAACTGGTTGAAAGAAAATTATTCCAAAGACATTTCGGAAGAGACATCAATTCTTTATGGTGGCAGTATGACTCCTGAGAATGTAAAGGAGCTACTGAGTCAACCAGATATTGATGGTGGACTTATTGGCGGAGCTTCACTCAATGTATCAAAATTTTTCAATATGATCAAAACAGCCGTGGAACTATAAAGAAAGTAAGAAAAGTATTCTAAGCCCACGGTAATAAATACTGTGGGCTTAAATTTTAGAGGTAGATATATGTTAGATATGAAATTTATTCGTGAAAATCCTGAATTGGTTGAAAAAGCAATCAAAAATAAGAATGAGAAAACTGATTTGAAAAAAGTTCTGGAAATGGATAAGAAAAAGCGTGAACTTCAATTTAATTTTGATACAATTCGTACAGAACAGAATAACGTATCAAAACAAATTCCCGAACTTAAAAAAGCAAAAAAAGATACTACTGAGATCGTTGCACAAATGAAAATAATCTCTAATAAAATAAAATTTATCTCATCTAAACTATCTGAGATCAATGAAAAATTGGAAATCGAGCTTTTGAATATTCCTAATATTCCTTATAAGGATGTTCCAATTGGCGGTGAATCTGAAAATGAATTTGTTCGAGAATGGGGTGAGAAAAAACAATTTGATTTTAATCCTATCAGACATCTTGATCTAATCGAAAAAAATAAGTTGTTAGATATAAAACGCGCTACAAAAATATCAGGCAGTGGTTTTGTTGGTTACACCGGTAAAGGAGCACAATTGGAGCGTGCTCTAATTAATTTCATGCTTGACTTCCATATTAATAAACATGCTTATGAAGAAGTAAGTTTACCTATATTGGTCAATAGGAAGACTATGACCGGAACTGGTCAGCTTCCTAAACTGGAAGATGATATGTATCACGTGAATGAGGATGATCTTTTCCTTGTGCCAACTGCGGAAGTATCGGTTACAAACTTTTATGCTCAGGAAATACTTCCATATGAAAAACTTCCTCAAAAGTTTGTTTCTTATAGCCCTTGTTTTAGAAGGGAAGCTGGTTCTTATGGAAAAGAGACTAAGGGGCTTCAACGAGTTCATCAGTTCAATAAAGTTGAAATGGTTCGTTTTGTTAAACCTTATACATCTTATGAAGTACTCGAAGAAATGTTGAACGATGCCGAAGACATATTGAGAGCTCTTGGTTTGCATTATAAAGTTGTTACACTTGCTACCAGAGATCTTAGTTTTGCATCTGCCAAAACTTATGATATAGAAGTTT
>DAOUTP010000248.1 GCA_030626645.1 Candidatus Cloacimonadota bacterium | reverse complement strand
GGAATTTTTCTTTACATACATTATTAGAATTAATTTTTTAACCAAAATAAAATAATTAGAGAATTTTAAGACATAACTAAGGAGATGATATGAAAGTTTCCGAAAAATTAGAGAATTTAAAGAAAAGAGAAGCAAAGATAAAAGAGATGGGTGGAGAAGCCCGGATCGAGAAACAACATGCAAAAGGTAAACTAACCGCTCGCGAGAGACTCGATCATCTCTTTGATGAAGGTACTTTCCGCGAGATAGATATGTTTGTTAAACACAGATCAACCAACTTCGGAATGGAAACGGTTGAAATTCCTTCTGATGGTGTAATAACCGGTCATGGAAAAGTAAATGGCAGACCTGTTTTTGCTTATTCGCAGGATTTCACTTCACGTGGTGGTTCACTTGGAGAAAAACATGCAGCTAAAATAACAAAGATCATGGACCTGGCAATGAAGGCAGGAGTAGCGATCGTGGGAATTAATGATTCCGGTGGAGCAAGAGTTGAAGAAGGAATCGACTCACTAAAAGGATATGGTGATATTTTCTTCCGCAATTCCAGAGCTTCCGGTGTAATTCCTCAGATATCAGTAATTATGGGACCTTGCGCTGGTGGAGCAGTTTATTCACCTGCCATGACGGATTTCATATTTATGGTCGATAAAAAAAGTTATATGTTCATAACAGGACCGAGTGTGATAGAAACTGTAACCGGTGAGAAGACTACCTTTGAAGATCTGGGTGGAGCAATGACACATAACAGTAAAAGTGGTGTTGCTCATTTTGCCTGTAATGATGATGAAGATGCTATCCATCAAGTAAAGGTTCTGCTTAGTTATCTTCCTGAAAATAATATGGATGATCCGCCAAAAATTAATAATGGAGATGACCCAACAAGATTGTGTCCTGAACTTGATACAATAATTCCGGACAATCCTAAAACTGGCTATGATATGAAAATTGTCATTCAATCTGTTGTTGATAATGGTGAATTTTTTGAGCCTCATGAATATTATGCTCAGAATGCACTTATTGGATTTGCCAGAATGAATGGCAGACCAGTAGGAATTATTGCTAATCAGCCCATGGTGCTCTCTGGATGTTTAGACATTAATGCATCTGATAAGATCACGCGCTTCATACGATTCTGCGATGCATTCAATTTCCCGCTAATTACTTTTGTGGATGTACCGGGATATCTTCCGGGTACCGATCAGGAATGGGGTGGAGTGATTAGACATGGTGCAAAACTTTTGTGGAGTTACTCAGAAGCTACTGTTCCCAAACTCACTGTTACCACAAGAAAAAGTTATGGTGGTGCCTACATTGCAATGAGTTCCCAACATTTGGGAGCTGATATGTTGTTTGCCTGGCCAACTGCAGAAATTGCCGTTATGGGTGCTCAGGGAGCTGTAAATATTGTGAGTTCTTACCGTAAACAAATGAAAGAGGCAAAGGAGCCGGAAACCAAAAGGCAAGAGCTTATTGGTGAATATGAAACTGCTTTTAACACTCCTTACATCGCTGCAGAACGTGGGTATTTGGATGCTATTATCCAACCAAGTGAAACCAGAATTCGATTGATCGATGCCTTGGAAATAATGATTACCAAAAAGGAAGCACTTCCACCTAAGAAACATGGAAATATTCCTGTTTAATTATTTTTTTTATAAAGATATTTATACCTGTAATAAAAATATGAATATCCAATATCGAAGAGAAGCCGTTTGCTATCGCAAGCCGACTTTTTGAACACGGAACGATGAAGGATGAAGGAAAAAATGAAAGAAGAAAGTGAAAACATGATCTTTCCAACCTCGACCTTGACCTTGACCTTGACCTCGTCCTTGACCTTGATCTTGACATCGTTTAGGAGTATCTTTTGAAAGAGAAACATAAAAAACTAAAAGCTGCGATAATGGGAGTGCTCTATTATCTGCAACAACAGGAAGAAGACAATAATTCCAAGCCAGAAAAACAGTGGGCAAGATCCGGACGTGAGATCATAATGAACAACAGAAGGATAGTTCAGCGTAGAGGACTTACGCGGTAACGTTAGTAAGAGTATAAGCGAAGAAGAGGAATTGAGATGCATAAAGATCTGGATATTTGGAAATTAGGAATTGAGCTTGTAGAGAAGATTTACAAAATCACAAAATCATTTCCTGATTCAGAAAGATTTGGCCTGATCTCTCAAATGCAGAGAGCTGCAGTTTCTCATCCTTCTAATATAGCCGAAGGAGCAGCAAGAAACTCCATTAAAGAATATATTCGCTTTCTTTATATAAGCCTTGGTTCACTTGCTGAACTCGAAACACAGATTATTATCGCTGAAAGGTTAGGATACATAGAAGATTCAAATATTGTTGAAAATATTGAAAAATTAAGAAGAAAACATTTAAATTTTATAAAATACATGAAAAATAAAACCGCTTAAGCGCTTCCTCGCTTTTGCACTTATTTATGGAGGGAATAAATGAAATTCGATAAACATGGCGTTCTGGAAATGACGAAGATGAATTACGATCCTGCACGTCCAAAAGCAAAGAATCCGATCAAGATCCAAGATGTAAGTTTTAGAGATGGGCATCAAAGTCTTTTTGCAACTCGCGGCAGAACTGAAGATATGATCCCTGTTGCTGAAATGATGGATAATATTGGGTTCTATTCTGTAGAAATGTGGGGTGGTGCTACTTTTGATGTAATGCACCGTTTCCTGAATGAAGATCCATGGGAAAGAATTAAAACACTAAAAAAATATATGACAAAAACACCTTTCTCTATGCTGCTTCGTGGGCAAAATGTGGTGGGTTATAGAAATTATGCAGACGATGTTGTAGAAGCTTTTGTCCAACGTGCAAGTGATAACGGAATTGATATCTTTCGTGTATTTGACGCACTCAATGATTTCCGAAATTTCCAAACTGTTGT
>DAOUTP010000060.1 GCA_030626645.1 Candidatus Cloacimonadota bacterium | reverse complement strand
TTATTTTAATTTTGTGATTTAAAATTGTTAAAACATTTTTAATTTGACAAACAAATATGAATAACTTTTTTAATAATTTTGTGTATAAAAATATTTAATTACGGAGCAGATATGAAAAAAACATTAATTTTTCTTTTCATTTTCTCTTCAAGTTTCTTGCTATCACAAGAAATATTACTGAACGTTGTAGATAAATCTAATGATGATGGTTCAGCTTTGGTATTATCATGGGATACATCAATGTTAAAAGCGGCAGATATCATCATAGAAAGAGAAGCACCAGACGGAGAGCAAATAGTTGTTACAAGATCGGAAGAATCTGTCGGTACATTTGAAGATGGTGGAAATATCAAACCCGGGATTGTGTATACATATAGATTAACTGTTCATGATAACAATGGTGAGATCCTGCAAATCATTAAAACTACAGGAGAATCATCTGCTCAATGGTTCAATAAAGATAAAATATCTCTTCTCATTTTAATGATACTTATTACTGTTTCAATAATTTATTACATATATTCTGCAAAAAGTGGAAAGGATCTCTATATAAGGAAGATAGGCGGTTTGGAATCTATGGATGAATCAGTTGGTCGTGCAACTGAAATGGGTAGACCTATCCTCTTCATACCCGGCACACTGGATCTTGATGATATGCAGACAATTGCCGGATTGACCATATTGAGACGATTAGCTCAGAAAGCTGCAGAATATGATTCAAAGCTTATTGTACCCGTATGTCGTTCCATGGTTCTTTCTACTGCCAAAGAGATCGTGAAAGAAGCCTACATGAAAGCCGGGCGTCCAGATGCATACGATCCGGATTCGGTTTTCTATCTTACTGATGATCAATTTGGTTATGTAGCTGGAGTTGATGGTATAATCGTGCGTGAGAAACCAGCCGCGAATTTTTTTCTGGGTGCTTTCTATGCCGAATCTTTGATCTTGGCAGAAACTGGATTTGCCAGTGGTGCTATTCAAACTGCAGGAACGGCTATGCCAAGTCAGCTACCTTTCTTTGTAGTAGCTTGTGATTTTACACTAATCGGTGAAGAGTTATTTGCTGCATCAGCATATCTATCTAAAGATCCTCATCAACTTGGAAGCTTGAAAGGACAGGATTTCGGTAAAGCTCTATTTATTGTTGTCCTATTAGTTGGAATAATCCTGGAAATATCTGGTGTTCACTTCCTCAAAAATTTCTTAACATTACATTAAGGAGCAGAGCATGAAAAGAAAGCTACCATTATTAATAACATTTACTGTAGGAATTATCTTAATTATTTCTGAATTTATACCTCATAAACCTTTCGGACAACTTTCCGGTGAGCTTGAGATCTGGTTCTTGATAATATCCGGATTTGCTATTTTGCTTGGTCAGTTAAGTTTATTTAAAGTTAATATAATAAAAATCAAATTCAAACAGCGTGACTGGCAATTTTATGTAGTTACTCTTCTTAGTTTCATATTTATGGTTACTCTCGGTTTTTTATGGGGAACTGGAAATAGTGCCGGCATTTTAGGACATGGAGAATCTATTTCAGGTGCAATGGGATATAAACCATTTGATTTTCTCTTCCATAATGTTTATCAACATTTGCAGGCAACGATGTTCTCGCTTTTAGCTTTCTTTATAGCTTCTGCAGCTTACAGAGCCTTTATTGGAAGAACTGTAGAATCTAATCTTCTACTTGCCGCTGCTGTTCTTGTTATGCTGGGAAACACAACCTTTGGGGTTCTCCTAACTGGTTGGCTACCGGATTCATTGAAATTTCTACATCTACCAAATGTATCTGAATTTATTATGACCTTCCCCACAACTGCCGGACAGCGCGCTATTATGATCGGTGCCGGTTTGGGAATCATTGGAAGTTCCCTTAGGATAATTCTGGGAATTGAAAGATCTTATCTGGGAGGTGAATAATGGGTAAAACTAAACAGATAGACAGACGATGGTTATTCTTGCTTATATTCATCGGGGTCGCCCTTCCTCTGATCTTTACAATTGGACTTCCTTTAGAAACCTCAGAAAATGTTCAGATGGTTTATGATCTGGTAGAAAGTATGCCCAAAGGATCTAAAGCTTTAATCTCATTTGATTATGATCCTGCCAGTATGCCGGAATTACATCCCATGGCAAAAGCCTTACTGAAGCATTGTTTTGATAAAGAAATAGATTTGATCTTTACTGCTATGTGGCCAATGGGAGTACAGATGGCTGAAGATATTATGGCTCAATTACAAGATGATTATCCAGATCTGGTTTATGGAGAAGATTATGTAAACCTCGGATTTAAAGCAGGGGGAATGATCACGATTCAGTCAATGGGAAAAAACTTACGTAAGATATTCCCTGAAGATATGAATGGAAATAATATTGATGAACTTCCAATTATGGAAGGCATTAACAACTTTAATAATATTAGCTTTGTTTTCTCACTTTCTGCCGGAGCTCCTGGAATCAAAGAATGGGTTCAAATAGCTCATGATGCTTATGGCAGACCAACCTCAGGTGGAGTTACAGGAGTAAGTGCTCCCGCTATGCTTCCTTATATCAACGAGCAACAACAATTAACCGGACTTCTTGCCGGACTAAAAGCAGCTGCAGAATATGAGACATTGTTACAAGCACCTGGAACAGCAACAAGCGGAATGGATTCTCAATCTATTGCACATTTAATTATCATAATTTTCATCATTATTGGAAACATAAATTACTGGCGTAATAAAAGAGCTGAGAAGAAGGGAGGTAAATAATGGAACAATTCTTTACTACATTAGGTATTTGGCTGGGCGCTCTTTTTACGTTTGCGATCTTTAGCTTTCTTTATAAAGATAATCCCTTCTATAAAACAGCCGAACAGATATTTGTTGGTCTTTCAGCTGGATATTGGTTTGTTTATACTATTTTCTTCATTCTAATTCCAAATCTTTATAATCCACTAACTCAGGATTTTAGCGCAAACTGGATCAAACTGATCCCGGCAATCCTTGGTTTAATGATGCTTATGCGTTTGATCCCGAAAACTGAATGGGTCAGCCGATTTCCAATATCTGTAATTATTGGGACAACATCCGGTGTATTTTTTCTTCGTTATCTTAAATCTGATGTATTAAATCAATTAACAGCTACAATGATAAACCCTTTCATCGGGGATAGTTGGGTTACAGTTATTGGACGACTTATGCTCATTGTTGGAACAATCTGCGGGGTAATATATTTTTATTTCAGTAAGAAGCATACTGGCGCGCTGGGTGTTTCAGCAAAAATTGGAATTTATTTCCTTATGGTAAGTTTTGGTGCAGCTTTTGGTTATACAGCTATGGCTCGTATTTCCCTCTTGATCGGAAGATTACAATTTCTTCTAGGCGATTGGCTGGGAATTATTCACCCATAATTAAAAATAAAGAGGATTTGTTTTGAAAAAATTCATATTAACTCTATTATTATTTTTGTTTATTGTTCAAGGATTTACTGCAACCAGGCTGGACAAATTGAAACTTGATCTGGATTCAGCAACAGGCAAGGAAAAATTATTGATCCTGGATGAATTACAAAAATCCTATTGGTTGATTTACCCTCAGGCTAGTTTAGAATATGGTATAATCGCACTAAAAATTTCTACAAAAAATCATAATAAATTACAACAAGCTCAACAATTACAAAATATCGCCATAACATATAATTACTTGGATAATTATAAAAAAGCAATTGAGTATATGACATTGTCTTTAAATTCAGCGAAAAAGATCAACAATCTTGAACTCCAAATAACTGCGTTATACAATCTTGCAACATACAATAATATTTTAGGAGAAAACGTTATTGCATTTGAACATGCAGTCCAAGCTTTAGACCTGAGTAAAAAACATAAAAATCATATTGGATTAGCAAAATGTCATTTTATTATTGCAGAGATCTATTATGCTCTGGAAGACCTTAAGGGTGCTTATGAAAACTATGAACTTTCTTTAGATCAACATTTAAATTTCGATAATAAAGCTTCTCTCGCTTTAACTTGTGAAAAATTAGGAGAGATCGACCTTTATTATGAAGATTATTATTTCGCTGAATTGCATTATAATACAGCAGCTGAAAATTACAATGAATTAGATAATCTTGAAAGCCTTGTGCGGACATATGAAGCATTGGGCAAAATTTATAAAGAAACTGGAGATAAAGAAAAAGCTTACGCTTACATTCAAAAGTTTGCTGATACTAATGAGAAGCTCAACCAAGAAATTAACAGCAAAAAGATTCTTTATAATTACGAATATTATAATGCAATTGGTAACGAAGATAAAGCATTAGAGTATTTTAAATTATACACAGTATATCAAGACTCCTTAAAAGTAGCGATAAATCAGGAACAAGTTGAAACTCTGATCAGTAATATTGAAATTAAACACGAAATGGATAAAGCAAAAACAACAGAGAAATTAGTAGAAGTTACTAAAACTGCTGAAGAAAAACAGATGTTGATCGAGAAGCTTAAAACAGAAAGTAACGACAAAGAGCATATTACTAAACTTCAAAATGAACGAAAAAATAAACAGATCGAAAAATTGCAGTATGAACGTCATATCAATGATTTAAAAATTGCCAGAGAAAAAAAACAGCGAAATATATTTCTATTTGTTGGTATTCTTTTGCTAATTTTATTATCCATAATTGTCATTGTGTTATTGAGTAAATATAGAATGAAACAGAAACACTCAAATGATATGGAGAAGATGGCAAAAACAGATCCGCTAACTCAATTACCCAATAGACGAGCCGTTTTAGATCACATAAGTTATGAAACTGTACGATTCAGGAGAAATGCAGAACCATTTACAATTGTAATAAGCGATATTGATGATTTTAAATATGTGAATGATACTTATGGTCATGATGCAGGAGACAAAGTTCTTATAACACTCTCAAATTTGATACGGAAAACTATACGTCAACAAGATGTTTGCGCCCGTTGGGGAGGGGAAGAATTCCTATTCTTACTTCCTGGAACTGATAATAAAGGTAGTAAAATATTCACCGAGAAGATCAGGAAAAAAATTGAAAAAGAAAAGATTGAATTTAAGGATTCTACAATATCCATAACAATGACATTTGGGATATGCTCCTTTTCTAAATCATTAACAACAGATGAATGCATTTCTAGGGCAGATAAAGCCTTATATGAGGGTAAGAAATTAGGAAAAAATCGTATTGTTTCATATAAGAAAAGTTTTAAATAATTATGGAGTTTAATTTTAAAAATGAAAGTTTTTAGTGTAGCAGGATATCATCATACTGGCAAAACGACTGTCACCATAGAGTTGATGAAAGAATTAAGAAAACGAGGATTCAAAGTAACTTCTATCAAGGATATCCATAATGAGAATTTCACGATGGAGAAAAAAGGAAGTAACAGTTGGAAACATGCACAAGCAAGTGGTGACACAGTGATTGCCAGAGGAATTACAGAGACTTATCAAATCTGGAACAGGCAGCTTTCTTTGAACGAAATGCTTTCTCATCTTAAAAGTGATTATGTAGTTGTGGAAGGGATGAAAGATGTTGCTCTCCCCCGCATTATTTGTGCAAAAGATGAAGAGCAATTGAAAGAACTAGTTGATGGAACTGTATTTGCTGTTTCCGGTAAATACTCCGATGATAATGATAAATTCAGAGAACTGAAAGTATTTAAATCTAAAGATCAGATAAAAGGACTTACCGACCTTGTTGTTGAAAAAGTATTTCATGTGCTTCCACTTCCTAAACTTGAATGTTGTGGTGAATGCGGAATGAATTGCAGAGAGATGGTTTCTGGAATTCTTGCCGGTCGTAACATACGTAAAGATTGTAAAACAGACCGGAATCTTGATATACAAATTGAAATTGCCGGAAATGATATTAATATTGTACCTTATGTTCAAAATACATTAAAAGATATAATAAAAGCTTTTATTAAGCATTTGAAAGGATATCATGAAGGTGACAGTATAGATATAAAAATAAGAGAATGATCATGAAATCGGAAATTATTATCAGTAAGGAGAAAAATCAGGTTATTAAGATTTGTAATTCTCCAAAAATGTTTAAGAAAGAACTATATATCTACAAGAAAAAATTACCCTACACGCCAAGGCTTCTTGACAACGACGGTAAGAATACATTAATGTTAGAATATATTGATGGAATTCCTATAATGGATCTTGAACAACCGAATTTTGCAAAGATCACTGGATTAATGGTCAATCTTCATTCACTTGAATCTAAAGGTAGCAAATGTATATGCCATTTCGATAATAATCCAAAAAATTATCTCTTCTCAAACGGCAAATATTATATGTTAGATTTTAGTGAATGGGTATATGATTTTCCGGAAACCGATCTGATTCACTTTCTTTTATTCTGGGCGTCTACCTACAATTTCAATAAATTTAAAGATGTGTTTGAGCTAGTTGTTAATACATATAGATCTAAAAGAATGATAAATCCACTGGAATGGGAATTAATGATACCAGAAATAATCTCGCGATTTGATTCACGCAGAAAAGAATTCGGTAAAAAGCAAACTCATCCCGATATCTCTAAAAATAGAGAAATGTTGAAAAATATTATTTAAATTATTAGATCATATTCCAAAAAATACAAATAAAGTAGTTTCACCTGCATTCAATTCTATTAATTCTTCTGGATATTCTGTCTCAAATATATCCGTAAATTTGATAAAATCATAATTGGGTATAATCGAAAATGTCGGACTTAAGGTTTCAGTGTACAAGACTTCATCGATTATGTTCTCACTCCAATCAGCTTCACCTTCTTTTCTTAATTGAACTAAACTAATTGGGAAAAGTGATACATTATTTATTTGCAGTCCCGCTCTGTCAAATTCCACATGATATGCTTTATCCTTATTAGGTTTCATTTCTATTGTAAATTCTTTATGTTCTAAATAAACTTGACCATTAATAATTATTGGAACATCAATGGTTTCACCAAAAAGAACAAATGAATTTAAATAAAATGTTTCAACAGCTGGAGGTTCATTTTCTAGAAGTTGATGAATCGTACCATCAAGAATAACGGTAATCGAATGATCGGTATCATTATAAACTGTCAGATCAGATTGTCTTGCACAAGCACTTAAAAGAATAAATGCACACAATAATATTAGTATTTTTTTCATTTTTACTCTCCTAAATTCAATTACATATCTAAAAGAGACAAGCTGATAAATATGTAAAGAATAAAGTTATTCTTGACAGAACAATAAATTAATTAAATTTAAAATAGTAATTCGATATAAAGACTAAACTAGACTAAGAGAAAGTGGAGAAAGGGTAATGAAAATATTTGTTGGGAATATGACCCGTGACATAGGAAAAGAAACCTTAAGATCTTTATTTTCTGATTATGGAGAAATAAAAGCTGTTACTATTCTTATTGATCGTATCAATGGTGAATGGAAAGCATTTGCATTTATCGATATGCCAGATGAGAATGAGGCTTGGGATGCAATTTCTGCACTCGATAATAAGGAACATTTCGGTCATGTACTCTGTGTACATCAAGCACGCTTTCGAAATGATGATAGAAGAGGACCTAATAGAGGTGGTGGGAGACGACAAACAGACCTTCCTGAAATTCCAAAATAATTTAAAGAGGCAAAATGCATATCTATATTGGAAATTGTTGTGAAAATATTTCTCAAGATCATTTACGAGAAAGACTTGAAGAATTTGGTAAGGTTGAGTCGATCAAGATCGAAAACGAAATGGCATTTGCTGAAATGCCATATATAAATGAAGCAGAATCAGCTATTGTGCATCTTGATAATTCTGAATTGGCTGGTATAACAATAAGTGTTCATAAAGCTAGATTTGGTCAAATTGACAGAAGAAAAAGTGGACGAATTGGTGGACGACGATCTCAAGATCCAAAAAGTTATACTAAAATGTTATCGAGAGAAGACATTTTCAGTTAAATAACAATTTTATTTTTTTTATAAAATGAGAAAGGCACCTGCTGGTGCCTTTCTTTATTAAAATAATCAGTTATTTATTTTGTTCAGCTATCTTTCTTCCTGCTTTCATAGCATTCAGATTTATTTCTACGATCTCTTCACCCTTTTTTCCAAATATAATTTGAATTCCTTCTTCCAGTTTTTTATAAGGCAGATTCAGAAATTTTGATGCAGCACCTAAGACAACCATATTCATAGAACGCGGCGAGCCAATATCTTTAGCAATTTTATCAGCATCAAGAGCAATACGATTTGGTAATGATTTTATAGTTTTCATCAATTCATCATAATCGGGGTAATTAGGAATATTAATAAACGCATTTGTATTTGTTATAAGCCAACCATTTTCGGATAGATAAGGTAAATAGCGCAGAGATTCCATCGGTTCTACACTAATTATCAAGTCTGCCCCACCGTTTGGGATCAGATCTGAATGAATCGCTTTATCCGAAATTCTAAGGTGAGATTGTACATCTCCTCCTCTCTGGCTCATTCCATGAACTTCTGCTTGTTTCAAATGGAGATCACTTTAAATAGCTGCAGTTCCAATAATAGCAGCAATAGATAGGATTCCCTGACCACCAACCCCCGCAAGAATTATATCTTTTTTCATATTAATCTCCTATTATCTTTTCTTCTTTGCATAAACGTGAATACAAGGTCTGCGAGGAATAACTACTGAAACACCGTTATAAGCAATTTCCTCTTTATAAATTCTTACATTTTCTTCATGATGTTTTGAAAGCGGATTAATAACTCTAATGTGTTC
>DAOUTP010000020.1 GCA_030626645.1 Candidatus Cloacimonadota bacterium | reverse complement strand
TATAAATTAGCCCCGGTTCGCCGGGGCTTTTTTTATTGCTTCTCATTCGTAAGTTAATATCAGTAGAATCAATTCAGAAAATTGACCGATAAGCAGTATTTTATATTTCCACATCTAAGGATCAATATTCCGAATTGACCGGAATACTCATCGGACGATTAAGGGTAATCGTCCCTACATACAATTGAAGGTTTTAATTCTGACTTGTGATCTTCACGAATGCAAGTATCTTGATTTTATATATTCTAATTAGGATATTTTATTTTTGCACCCACGATTTAAATCGAAGGCTGGTGAGTGAAATATTAAAAAAACAACTCAAAACGATTTACTTTGGCTACCAATGGATTAGTTAAGAGATAAATTTAGGTGAATCTGCTGGGGATATGATTCGTTTTTCCACAGTTTCTCATAATTTATATTCCATTAGTCTTACAGTTCCTTGCAGTAGATATCAGATGAGGTAGGTTTGTTTCTGTTGAAGATAGCTCATCGGAGATCTGAAAGAAAAGTTGAAAGATACCTTTATACTTCGATGAACTAAGAAAGGAAGAAAACTGGACCAGTTTTAATATCCCTCAACGTTTACCAAATTGCTGTTATTCTAAGTATTAATTGAATATCTGTTTCTCTACATTGTAACACAGTTTGAACATTTATAGTGGTTACTTTAAATCTTGCTATACGGTTTAACCTCGTGGAACGAAAAGGGATTACGCAGATTGAAGATCAGGGATCGAGTTTGGGATATTAACAAATAATACATGACACCTGTCCTGATATATACCGGGGTTAATCGTGTGAATTTATTCATCGGTGGATATAGGAAAAAGAGTTATATAAAATCCTGTAATGTATTTGATATAGGGAAAACAAGTATATAAAAAAAGTGATGCTGGAAACCCAGCATCACTTTTGATCTATTATTTATTTACGGAAGATCATTTAATATTTGTGTCATCATTGGTTTTAGTTGCTCTCTATCCATATAAGCAAGAGGGAAACCAAATATGTAGCATGAATTATTGTCTGTCTCATATTTAAGTGCTATCGGTAATCCATTATATAGATCATATTCCTCTTGTGTAGGAACTATATGCCAGCTCCCTGGAATACTTGGAGGATCTTCACCAACATCTTTACTACCGTAACTAAATATAACTTCAGCATTATGATTATTGAAATAAGCTACCGGTCCAAGACCATTAGCACTTAATCCAGGTACAACTGGATGAGTAATTGAAGTATTAAAGCTTGGTAATAGCAGATCTATATCGTTAAAGTTCCCTAGAGCTACAGCCTTAATAAAGAAAGCATTATCTGTATAAGATGTAGATACACGGTCAATTGCATCTTCATTATTTATTGGAATGCCAAAATAATCGTCTAAGATATTAAAAGCATTATCAGCGCACTTTTTATGAACTATTTTAAGAGTACCTCCACCGCTTAGTATTAAGTTACCACCTTGTAATAAGTATATTTTCAATGATTCAAATTCCTTCCAGAAATTAAATTCTGCAGTTGGATTATCTGAATGATAAATAATGGCTTTATATTGTTGAAGATCAGATGGTGAAATAATGGATTTCCCATAATGAAGTCCATCCATTACTTCTGAAACTATAAATTCATTCAAAACTCCTCTATTAAGAGAACCATGTTCTGTTGCATAGTCTGAGATGATATATGTGTACAAAGTATCAACTAATCCACCAGGTGCTTGACCTGTGTCTCCTTCATCGTCAATTATCAGAATTCCGGATTTCTCTTCTTTAAGAATAGGAGGTACTATTGTGTATGTAAATACATGAGGTGTAAGATCTACGGCACCCTGCAGGTCAATAGATCTGACTTCAAAATTATGTTCACCATACAAGTTATCAAGTGATCCGCCAAAGCTTGTAAGCGTTACAGTAGTTGCTTGACTGATGGGATCGTTGACACTAACACGGAGCCATTCTGTGCCATCATCATCAACCTGAAGATGAATACCTTCGGCTGGGATAGGAGGGTAGTAGTAAGGCTCTCCGTCAAGTCTAAGATCATAGCCAACAATTTCACAAAAATACGGTTGCCCACTTATTTCATCAAGAGTATTATCCTCTCTTCGTTCTTGGGGATTATCGTCCTCAAATTCACCATAATATCCCCATCTCATATAAGTTTTAAAATCGTTACTCCCAATTGCATTATATTTGGCTTCGTCATTTTCATTCTGATTATACCAGAATGCAGTAGCATGATGAGCACCATCAGAGGTTTGAACAGATGGCAAAATATCGGAAATTCCATCATCAAGGTAAGTTGCAAAATGATGAGTTCCAAGTGAATAAATTCCATTTGCGTTTGAATTACCTTCACCATAATAAATTACAGAACCAGGATAAAATCCTTCCTTAACAATAAATGATATTTCTTTTTCATCTGAATGGATAAGTGCAGTATCAATAGCTCTTGCACGAACAAAAGTTGAATCTTGGGGAACATCATCTACTATTATGTTTGGAATAAGTGCGTTGCCGTTTAGTGCACTATGTAGAGGTAATGTAATATCTGGTAATCCATATGTAGATATCCATTCATCAGGATATCCACCTTCAATCTCTGTAATAATACTACCATCCAGATTTTTCCTCTCTAATTTATATTCATAATAATAGGCATCTTCACCAACAAAAGGATCGTTGTCTTTCATAGTAAATTGAAAAATAATGGCAGTGCTAATGGTTTCTCCATTTATGGAACCTTTCGATGAATCAATATATAACCATGGTGTGTATGAATGTGCCTGGAAGTATTTTCGAGCAATGTCACTTTCACTTCCGCGATCATCAATACACTTTACATCAAAGAGACTAACTACATTTGCGCTGTCCCCATTTGCATCGGCAGCAGGAAAATTAATTGTTGCATAACTTTGATCAACCCATATTGTAGTTTGTGCTGATTGATTTAATGGAATGCTTGTATCAGCATTTGGAGTATAGAATTTGATCCATCCATCTTCGGTAATTACATCATGTCCTGGTGTTGCAATAGCTTCTCCATCTTCATTCAGTACTCTAAATGCATATCCATCAACAACACCATCTTCATCCGTACCGCTCCATTGAATAGTTTGCTGGAACAGCAGAGACTCAGTAATTAGAGTGTCACTTTCTACACCAAAATAATTTGTTATTGTAATATAAGGCTGTAAATTAGCATTCAATGTACCCTTTCTAGCATCACAAGATGTTAGTACTAAAAGTACCATAAGAGTTATAATTATTAGATATATCGCACTTTTCTTCTTTAACATTTTTTCCTCCTAGTATATTTGTTACTTTTATGATTATACTTAATTTAGTCAATATAATTATTCTTTAAAAACAATTTAATATTAATATATATATAAGATAGCTTTAAAACATAAAATATAATCTAAAAAAAAAATCATTTTATCAGTTTATTATCAGGATATTTTACATCTATTAGATACAATCCACATGGTGGAGCTGTTGTGATAAGTTTATTCCCAGGAGTTCCTGCGGATATTAATTCATTAATAATAATAGGTTCAGTATCTGTGCTTGAGATATTAATAATTGTACCTACAATTCTTCTTACCATATGATGTAAGAATCGGTTTGCCTGGATAATAAACCTGTAATCTTCATCAGTTTCTTCAAACGTAAATTTAAGTACATTACAGAAATAATTTTTAAGGTCAGGATTAAACTTCGCAAAAGAAGTGAAATCATGTCTGCCAATGAAATACTTAAGACATTTTTCTACAATTTCTGTTTCTATTTCTACTTTTGGAAGGAAGCTTTTATATTTCCTATTAAATGGTGTGAGTTCTTTTGCTAGTGTATATCTGTAAGTCCTGCTGATTGCATCGTAACGAGCATTAAAGTCATTGTTAATTTCAGTGATTTGTGTAACTGATACATCATTGGGTAGATTTGCTCGTAAAGCAAGTTGTATCTGTTTAGAAGTCATTAGTATAGGAAAGTGAAAATTTGCATATTGCCCTAATGCATGAACACCTGCATCTGTACGACCTGCAGAGATTGTTTTAATCTCTACTTTGGCTATTCTAGAGAGTGCATTTTCCAAAACCTGCTGGACTGTTCTTCCCTCTCTTTGGATCTGCCATCCGTTAAAATCAGTTCCATCATAACTTATTCTAGCTAAATAATTTTTCATGTTCTATCCTAATTAATATTAATGAATACTACAAAACTTGGAATGATTACCAGCAAAGATAGATAAATATCCGACCAAAGTGATCTCTCTCTTTCTGTGTTATTAATTTCCACTTTGTTAATAATTGTTTCTTCTACTTCATGAATTTCATTGAGACAATCTTCCATTGATAACACAATTATATCAATGATGTTCTTGTGCGTTTTTCTATTATCTTTGAATTTTACAATCAGTATTGGAATAAAATGAACAGTTGCTGCCAGAAAGAATTTAAATTTAAACCACGATTTTGAGTTATGACATGTTTCCCCTGAAACAAATGAATCGACAGAAGTGGTTTCAATAAGATAAACCGAGATAAGTAAAAGATGGATAATACGAGCAGAAAGATAACATTGATCTGGAAATGAAATTCGGAGGAATATTCCAAGAATATACAAGGAAATAAAAAAAGGAATTATCCTAACTAATGTCTTTAACCAATTTTTGTAAATATTAGGTGAAACGATCATGTATAAAAAGGTAAAAACAAAAACTATTAGAAATTTATCGATGCTAATAAATGAGGAAACTAGAACTAAAAATAAACTGATAAAAACTTTCAGAATGGGATTCTGGCGGGAAAGGATGTTATCCTTTCTGGTCATTGGATATGCCTTTGACTGGAGATTTCATTTCAGGTTCTTCTTCTTTCTCATCAGGTAATTTTTCAAGAATTTTTTCCCCTTCTTTCTTCTCTTCCTGATTTTCCTGATCTTTCTGTTCTTTTTTTTCTTTATCCAGTTCTGCTTGGAGCATCCGTTCAATGAATGGAAGACGAGATATCTTTATAAAATTCTCACCATTATAGAATTTTAGGATTTCTGTTTTAAATATTGTATGTTCAGTATCGGCAAGAACAGAATCAAAATATGGTTTTGCAGATAAACTGTCTGCCAATAGAAAATAATTGATATAACCCAGGCCATAGAGTGCTTTATAGCGATATTCGTGTTGAGTATCATTTGCAATTGGAAGAAGGGATTCAACAGTCTTTTCAGGTTGAGTTTCGATATGAGTTATTGCGTTGCTGTACTGTGCTGTTTCGTTAATATGTTTCCTGGTAGCAATAACAATAGAATCTTTTCCAGCTAAAAATTGTTCGGCTGCATAAGTATATTTGTTATCTGGATAATCGGATTGTAATTCATTAAATATTTTATCAACTTCTGTAGAATCTATGAGGACTTTTTTATGTAACCATAATTTCGTGAATTTTGCAAATGGAATAAATTCTTCCTGATAAAGTAAAATATTCTCTTCTGCATTCTCAATCAATGCTCTTAATGAATTATATTCAGCCTGTAACTCTGCCTTTCGTGTCTTGATCTCTTCCTTCTCATCGATCTTTGAAGAATCAGGAATTGTAGTTTGTAATAATGAATCAATCATTGTAGTTTGCATTAATGAATCGGCAATCTCAAGAGAATCAATCATTGTGATTTGCATTAATGAATCAGCAATCTCAAGAGAATCAATGATCACTACAAGAGAATCCAGCTGTATTTGTAATGTGTCAATTGCAGCTTTGAACCTGTTCTCCTGCTGAATGATGTCATTATATACAATTAAAGCAGAATCGGGCATCTGTAAATATTCGATATAGAATTCTGCCAACTTGAATTGTTGATTGATCAATTCTTTTGCTGATATTTTTGAAGTCGGGTTGTAATATTGAATGATCTGGCTGGCTATTACACTTTGAGAAATCGAGTTTTCCAAATATTCTGAATCTCTATTTTCATTCTTAACTTTATTATAAAATTCAATAGCAGTAGTATATTCTTTTAACTTATGAAAATGGATCTCCCCTAGAAAATAAAAAGCTGAAGCAGATAAACTTGTTCGCTTATTATCCACAGTTATCGCTTCAAGTATTGCAACAGCATCATCTATATTGCCCAATTCAGCTAAACATCGAGCTTGAACGAGCCTAATTCTCGATATCTTATTTTCACGATATTCATCTTTCAGAAGCTTAGTTGCATAATCGACTGCCTTTTGATATTCTCCTAATAAAAGATAATTTTGTGCAATATAATATTTTGCATCAAACTTAGTTTTTCTAGTTACTTTTGATTTCAAAAGGTTTAAGAATATCTCGTTGGATTTATCATAAACTCCTGCATCATTCTGAGATTTTCCCTGTAAAAAATAAGCCTCTTCATATTCATCTGAATCGGGATATTCTTCAATTATTCTATTTAAATAGTAATTTGTTAGGACAAAGTCATTTTCACGTAATTTATAATTTGCCAGAGTTTGAAGAGCTTCCGGATGATGATCTTTGAATTCATTGTTAAGCAGAAATTCATGAAGTAGATCATATGCTACATCTTCCTGTCTGAATTCATATTTAGCGCGGGCAATATAAAGTGTTGCTTCGGGAACTAATTCACTGTCAGGATAGAATTTTATCATATCTTCTAATGTTGAAATGACCTGAGTGAAGTTTCTGCCTATATAGAAGAATGACTTTGCCATTAATAAAAGTGCGTCATCTGTATATTTGCTACCTTCATAATATTCAAGGACAATTCCGCATTTTTTTATAACTTTTTTATACTTTTGAATTGCATTATTTGTAGGTTTGTTGGCATCATTTAATGCTATTTCTTGGGCTTCATCAAAGTACTTCTCAGCATTATAGAAAGTATTATAATAAACACATCCTGAAGTTAAAAGCAATAAAATTAATAGAATAGAGATTTTAAATTTCATTCTAAACCTATCTTAAATCAATAAATTGATTAACGATTTCCGGTATTATGTCTGAATCGATAATTTTTGTTAAATTATTGATATCATCTGTCATAATACGATCTTGCTCCAGATGTTTGACAGTTTTACGGATCTCACTCTTTACAGCTTCAATCGCAGGTGATGATTTAATTTCTCTACAATCAAGAGCTTGGCACGCAGCCATTAGTTCAATAGCAAAAACAATATTTACATTGTCTAAAATTGTTCTGGCTTTCATCGCTCCTATCGCTCCCATACTTACATGATCTTCCTGATTTGCGGATGTAGGTATGGAATCTACAGACGATGGATGAGATAGTATTTTATTTTCAGACACAAGTGCTGCAGAGGTAACTTGCGCAATCATAAATCCTGAGTCTAATCCGGGACGAGGAGCCAGAAAAGGATGAAGATCATTATTAAGAGCGGGATTAAGTAATTGTTCAGTTCTTCGATCTGAAATATTCGCCAGCTCAGAAATTGTGAAAGCCATTGTGTCCATCGCAAACGCAACAGGCTCTCCATGAAAATTACCTCCTGATATTACTTTATCCTCATCAGGGAAAATGAGTGGATTATCGGTTGCGGAATTCATTTCTATCTCAATTGTATTCCGAATATATTTTAATGCATCTCGAACTGCACCATTTACTTGTGGAGTACAGCGTAAACTATAAGCATCTTGTACATTGCTGCAATATTTATGCGAACGATTTAGATCACTTTCTTTAAGAAGGGAATTCAAGTTTTTTGCCGAATTTTTCTGTCCATTATGAGGACGGAGATCATGAATAAGCGCATCGAATGCTGAACCGGTTCCCATAAGAGCATCAATGCTCATACTGGCTACAACATCTGCAATCTGGCATAACCTTTCTGCACGCAGTAGATTTAATGCTCCAACACCAGTCATAACCTGAGTTCCATTATTAAGGGCAAGTCCCTCTTTAGCTTTTAAGATAACGGGTTCGATACCGGCAAGTTTGAGTGCTTCACTACCGGAGATAATATTTCCCTCATATTCTGCTTTTCCTTCTCCAAGTAAAACCAAAGCAAGATGAGAAAGTGGAGCCAAATCTCCGCTGGCACCCACCGATCCTTTTTCCGGAATGCACGGATGAATCCCTTTATTCAACATTTCAATAAGTGTTTGCAAGGTGCTTAATCTAATACCGGAATGTCCTTTTACTAACACATTGATTCTGAGAAGCATAACCGCTCGAGTTTCTTCAATAGAAAGATTCGGACCAACACCTGTAGCATGACTTAAAATAAGATTTCTCTGTAACTCTTCAATATTTTCTTTAGGAATACGGATATTAGCGAATTTACCGAATCCTGTTGTTAATCCATAAACAACGCGATTTTCTTCAATTATTTTATCAACGTAATTACGGCATTTTACGATCTTCTTAATAGAATTGGGATGAAGTTTTATCCCCTCTCTATTATATACGATTCTACTTAAATCTTTTAGAGTAAGATCATTACCGGTAAGAATTACAGACACTAATTTTCTCCAAGTTAGTAAGTTTTTAATTCTCCAATTGCTTCTTCAACGGCATGGAGTACAACTCTATCTTTTACAGCTTTCATCATATTATTATGATCATCAAAAAGTGGTCTGTCCACATCGAGGTGATCAACAACTTTTCTAACAGCTTTATGTGCAGCTTGAGTTCCTTTACCAGGAGTATATTCTCTAAAATCGAGAGCTTGAGCAGCAGCGATAAATTCAATTCCTAAAATACCATATGCATTATCGAGTATCTTTCTTGTTTTCAGCGAAGTGTTCATTCCCATGCTTACAAAATCTTCCTGATCTGCTGCTGCCGGAATTGACTGGATAGAAGCGGGAGTAGAGAGAATTTTATTTTCAACGATCATCATATCGGCAGTATATTGGCTGAGCATATGACCGGAGAACATTCCGGCACCTTTTGTTAGGAAGGCAGGTAATCCAACGCTTAAGGCAGGATTTAGAAGTCGATTCAATCTTCGTTCTGATATCACGCAAACCATTGTGATAACACTTCCCAGCATATCTAAAGGAACACTTACTGGTGATCCCTGGAAATTAGCTCCGGTTAAAACAACTCCATCTTCCGGTAAGAAGATAGGATTGTCACCAACTCCATTCAACTCAATTTCGACCTGACTTCGAGTCCAACGCAACTGGTCTCGGGCTGCACCTAGAACTTGTGGAGTCGAACGCATACTATAGGCATCCTGAACACGCACTTTCATTCCTTTAAGCAAGTCTGAATCTTCTATAACTTTTTTAATATTTCCTGCAGAAGTAACAGCACCCTGAAAACCACGAAGTTTATGGAGTCGCTCATCATAAGGTTTGAGGTTTGCCATTAGGGCTTCTAAAGTCATTGCAGCAGCGATCTCTGCCTGCTTGAAAAATCTTTCTGTTTCGTAAATTATAAGAGCTGCCATAGCTGTAAGTAGATTACTTCCATTTATTGTTGCAAGACCATCTCTTGCTTCTAATCCTGGAATTTCAATCCCAGCTTTTAATAAAGCCTCTTTTCCGGAATATCTTTTTCCTTTATAAAATGCTTCACCTTCACCCATCAGAAGAAGAGCTATTTGACTCATCGGAGCAAGATCTCCGCTTGCGCCCACACTTCCTTTCTCACATACTACAGGGGTAACACCTTTGTTTAGCATTTCAATAAGTGTTTGTGTTATTATCGGGCGACATCCGGAATTGCCATTAGCATGAACATTAATACGTCCAAGCATTGCGCCACGAACGTGCTCGATCGGGCAAGGTTCACCAATACCGGCTGAATGATTGTAAATTAAATATTTTTGAAATTGTTTGATCTGTTCACCAGTGAGTACAACTTCAGAAAATTCTCCAATACCGGTGTTCACTCCATACATGATCTCACCTTCTACGATCTTTTCCTCAATAAAGGCTCTGCAAGTAATAATTCTTTTAAGTGCATCAGGATGCAACTCTACTTTTTCCTTACTATGTGCAACATTATAGACATCTTCTATTCTTAGATCGTTTCCCGTGATAACAACAGCCATTTTTCTCCTCCTGATATTTATTTAAAAATTATATTGTAATGTAAAAATCGGATTCATATTATTATCAAATTGGATCTGAGCATTTAAGTTTTTTAAACGAGAACTAACCCTAAATGCATTAAGTGCACTAATGATGTGATTAGCAATGACAGCTCCAGTAATAGCTTTGGCATAATCTCCATATTGAGTAATTCTTTTCCTTAAAATGGAATAGTCTTTCTTTCTATCTTTGTTATCCCATCCCCAGTAATCATCATCGGAGTAAGAATTTTCTTCGATATATTGGGTTTGAGCTTGAGGATCATCAGGGAATCGTGTTTTTGCAATTTCCACAATATAGGCATTATATCCGCCAATATCGAAACCTGAGCTCATATATCTGGACATATGATAATAATATTCATCCGTAAGATCAATATTGGGATCGATGTGAGCGTATTTCACAGCATAATTAAAAGATGCTTTGTCTTTGAGATCAGCTTCTTCTAAAAAGTAGAAACGGGAGGATAACAGCAGAACTTCTGATGCCAGAAAAACCAGCCCGGTTTTATTACCTGCAGTGAGTTCACCCCAGCCAGGAACTAATGCCGATCGCAGCATGTATTTTTTAGTATTTATCTCTTCTGCTATCATCAAAGAAGCGATAAATAAAATTAACAGAATCAATATAAATTTGCGATTAAAAACGATATTCATAATTTATTTTCATTCCTATCTTATTCCAATCAGGTTGGATGGATAATTTACCAAGATACTGTCCTGAACGGTTTAGTTTTTTTGCTTCCATCGCAGAATCGATAACACTTACAATCCTATTTAAAATAGCTGCCGCAAAGGCAAAATTCGAGTATATTTCATAATCTTGTTTCTTTAGCCTGAGATTGATATATTCTGACCATTCGTTATAATTATCCCAGTGCCATGAATTTTCTTCAGGAATCAAATTTGCTTCCAAATATTCTTCATAACCTTCAGGGTCGGTAAGATATATAATAAAATAGTTTCGCGCATCACGTATAATATCATCATTGTATTCTTCACTACTCATATAGTTCTGAATGAGCTGATAATAATCATCATCCATATCTTTTGGTACTCCAACTATAGAATATGCATATTGCTTGTAGGAATTTATTGCCCAATCACGTTCAGACTGTAGGCGAAAGTATGAGAAAATGATCGCAGTTTCAGCAGCTAAAAACATTGCTCCTTTACTATAATTCTGAGTATACATTTCTCCCATTCCCGGAACTACCAATGAGTAAAGCATTGCTTTTTTAACAGATACTTCCTTTCCTGCAAGAGTAAGAGAAAGCGAGATGAGCAGAAAGATGAGTATAATTTTCTTCATTTTAGAACCTTTTAGTTATCATAAGAGCCGGGGAAAAATTATTATTTACAAAGATAGGTGCAAATTTGATCTCTAATTGGGATGTATTGGAAAGATATTCTCGATTATGGATTCGAGTTAAACGAACTGCATCAATTGCAGCAAGAATGTGATTTGCAACGATCCCAAAACTAAATAACTCGGCTTTATCGTATGAATCTTCAGCATCTCTGCGCATTCCAATATATTCTGCACGTAAAGCACTTTCTCTATTAGATTCATCAATCCAGTCTTGTAAATACTCAGGATCATCATTATACCCACCATACCAGTCATCCCAACCGAAAATGTACATATCATATTTACCAATATCTTCATAAAAGTGTTGTGTATTATTATCCCAAATGCTTATCAAGTTTCCATCCTCATCCTTATCAATACCGTCTAAGCGAAAATGAGTATTAGTATAAATGTCGTCATTATGAAGATCAATAACTAATTCTTGAACTTCATATTGCTGAGTACGTTTGTAATTATCATCTGCATAATCCTCATAGTCAACTTCTTTGTCTAAACCTTCATTATAATTAATAAAGTAACCTGCTATCAGTCCGATCTCGATGAGTGGGAAAATGTAAGTTGTGATACTTCTGCGATTTGCATAGAATTGTCCTGCACCGGGGAAAAGTGAAGATAGCATCATTGCTTTAGCCGGGGATTTCTTCTCATAATTTATTTGGATAATGTCATTTTTAAGTTCCTGGGCAAATACTGCTGAACAAATTATTAATATTAATGTGATCATGAAAATCTTTTTCATTATTAACTCCTTAATTAATTATTGCAAATGAGATCTTTTTAATTTCTTTTTCCGAAGATACAATCCCAAAATAAATTCCTGAAGCCATTTTGGATGTATCGATCCTGACATCCTGGGAATCATTAGCAGCTTTTTCAGTTGTTTCTCTCCAAACGATATTGCCAGCAATATCAAATATTTTAAGATCTATTTCAGCTTTAGCATTAATAACTTTGATTCTCACTTCACCCTGTCTGGTTGGATTTGGGAAGCAAAATGCTGTAAGTGCATCTGCCGGATTTTGTTGATACTGAATTGAACCGGAATAAATGTTGTATCCATCATTTCTGTATCCATTCCAGATTATTGGATCCTCTTCGATGTTTTCTAAGTATGATGAATAAAGATTCGAAGAGACATCAGAATAGATAAAATGTAATTGCTGAATGTTCTCATCCCAATAGAATTGATCCAGAGTATTTACTTTTTCCCAGAAGAAAGAATGCTCTATGCTTAATTCTGCATCGGTGTTGATAGCTACAAAACCGTTATTTTTTTCTTCCAGCAGAATGATGTTCTCATCATTAAAAGTGATGATTCGAGGGAAACAAGCCGGTTTAATTTCTTTGTCATCTAAATATGCAGGGAAACCGGGCGCCAAAGTACCATCGAGAGTAATTGCAAATACGCGATCTCCAGCCCCAAAAGTTAAGTATATCTGTCCATCATCAAGTAGATTCCCAATAGCAAGTTGAGAAGGCTCTTCCGATGAATATGGTGAAAGCTTAAAGATCTCTTCAATCTCGTCTTCCCTTATTCTGAAAATATCTCCAGCAGCATTTTGCAAAAATACTGAATCATAATTATTATTTGTATCATCATAGCATATTGGAATATGAGTCTGGTCATAATTATCAATTTCAAATTGATAACCTTGTGCTCCGGTCAATTCACGATCAGTCATAAAAATTATTGAATTCTCACTTGCTATTATCAACTCTTCTCCATTATAAATACATTTTGCATTTTGAATATTGTATTCATATTCACCAACAAAAAGTGTCTCTTCAGTTGGAACAACAAGAGTAGGTGTCAGCCAATTCGGAATATAAATTGGAGCATCGGAAATGGAAGAAGGATAAGTTTCTGTCTCATTAATAAATGGTGAGATTATGGAAAGTTCAGAATTATTTACAAAGTAATACTCATCTTCTCCATCATCATCTGTATCAAAATTAATAATTTGCTGACTCGGTGTTGAATCATAAATTATATTCACATCAAGTGTATCCTGCCAACTCTCATCTACATAAGAAATAAAATCTATTCCATCTTCACTCAAGACTGGAAATGTAGGAGAATTAATTAATTTTCCAACATAACCGATTGCCCGAATAGAATCATATTCTGCAATCTTTTGAGTTACATCGAAGAGATTAGCTCCAAATTTGAACGACATGGTTCTTTCCATTCCATATTCAACAGAACAACTACTGATGTCATAGATCGAGTATAAGAATGGATCTCCATCATTTGTCATTAAAGCGGGTTTGGTTGAAGAGTTAAATCGATCATTGAACAATGTCCCGATAAATTCAAGTTCCCCGTTGTTATTTACAATGTAGTCGTTATCCCAACCGATAAACCAGCCTTCTTCATCGAACAGCGGGTAATATTTGTAGAACGGCTCAAAAGATGTTCCCCGCCAGAACATTGAGCTTGGATTTCCGATATCATCAAGACCATCGGCTTCCACAATTTTTACAGCCCGTGATGAATGACGTATATTAACAGTATTGTTTTCATAATTGTTGTTTTCATAAAGAATTTTTTCATCAATATGCCAGATGAGGAGTCCGCCACCGTAACTATAATAATTTTCAGAAATCCAGCCTGGCAGAAGATAATCATATTCATAAGTTTGGTCATCGCTTAGATTCGGGTATGGGTAAGTTGGGTAAAGAACTACTCTGCCGTCATCAGATGTCCAGGGGTATGCTCCACCATCTCCATCGGGATCAACCTGTCTGTTTTCTACAAGAAGATATTCAGTATCGGTAAGTGGGATTTTAATAAAGTAAGCTGAACTATCGGTTATAGCTGCCGGATCAAACATTTTCTCAGCCGGCAGAACAGTTATTTTGCTATCGAAATCAAATTCATCAATATCTTTCAATATTCCACGGGCACGATATGAATCTTCAAAGGCAACAATGCGAGACCATGCTCCGGGTAGAGCCGGTAAAATCCCTTCAACTTCATAGTAAATATCAGCTAAATGATTTCCTGTTTCATCAAGACCCATATATATTCCAGTTAAACCTCCACTATCCATAATGTCGAAATATCCAACTTGTGGTGTAAAGTTTCTGGTATTATAGAGATCAACAAACCCGAGAGAGTGACCAAATTCATGTACCATTACAGCGTTAATAACACCCCAATTATTTACTATTGGGATACTTCCACTCTCATCAATACTCGTATCCTGGATTATTGTTTCGGGAATATTGCAGGCATGATTAATAGTTACTGTGCCATTATCTACAATTGCTTCTTTTCCATCTCCCACAACTATAAAGAAAGAAGGCAGGTCGGAAGGTGTGTCACACCAAACATCGTGCTGCCAGTATGAGCCGGCATGGAT